>NZ_DATCMV010000169.1:0-15472 GCF_036563125.1 Microbulbifer sp. | reverse complement strand
GCGGATACGCTGGGTAATCACGGACGTCTGTTAACGCCACGTCTGCATGGTGAGGACTGCGACTGGGAGACTGCGCTGGATTATGCCGCGTCGAAACTGCGTGAAACCATCGACGCGCACGGACCGGATTCGGTAGCGTTTTACCTTTCCGGGCAGTTGCTCACCGAGGATTATTACGTTGCCAACAAGCTGATGAAGGGCTTTATCGGCACGGCGAACGTGGATACCAATTCCCGCCTGTGCATGTCGTCCGCGGTGGCCGCGTACAAACGGGCCTTTGGTGCGGATGCGGTGCCGTGTAATTACCAGGATCTGGATGAGGCGGAACTGGTGGTGTTGATCGGTTCCAACGCAGCCTGGACCCACCCAATTCTGTTCCAGCGGATGCAGGCAGCCAATGCCAAGCTGGTGGTGGTGGACCCCCGCGGCAGTGCCACCAGTGAAATGGCAGATATACACCTGGCGATTACCCCGGGCAGTGACGCGGCGCTATTCAACGGCCTGCTGCACTACCTCGCCGAGTTCGGTGCGTTGGACCACGGCTATATCAACAGCTACACGGAAGGCTTCAGCGATGCCCTGTATGCCGCGGCCGCGTGGACGCCGCACAAGGTGGCAGAGTACTGCGATGTGACACTGGAGCAGCTGCTCGCATTTTACGAGCTGTTCCGCACCACCGAGAAGTCCGTCAGTTTTTATTCCCAGGGCATCAACCAGTCCAGCACCGGTACCGACAAGAACAATTCCATCATCAACTGTCACCTGGCGACCGGTAGAATCGGCAAGCCCGGCTGCGGCCCCTTCTCCATCACCGGCCAGCCCAACGCCATGGGCGGGCGCGAGGTGGGTGGGCTGGCGAATATGCTGGCTGCGCACATGGATTTCACCGAGGAAAATATCGACCGCGTGGGCCGTTTCTGGAATGCAGTGAAGATGGCGCAAGGTCCCGGGCTCAAGGCGGTGGATCTGTTCAATGCGGTGGAACGTGGTGAAATCAAGGCGGTGTGGATCATGGCCACCAACCCGGCGGTGAGTATGCCGGACGCGCGCCGTGTGGCCGCGGCGCTGAAAAAATGTCCGACCGTAATTGTGTCCGACTGTGTGGCGGATACCGACACGGCGCGCTGCGCGGATCTGCTGCTGCCGGCCACTACCTGGGGCGAGAAAACCGGTACCGTTACCAACTCCGAGCGTCGGATCTCCCGTCAGAAAGGTTTTCTTGCCAGGCCCGGTGAAGCGCGGCACGACTGGGAAATCATCTGCGATGTGGCCCGGCGCCTGGGTTTTACCGAGGCCTTCGACTACCAGTCCTCCGCGGATATCTTCCGCGAGCACGCGGCGCTGTCGGGATTCGAGAACAACCGCGACCAGGCTCTCCGCGCGTTTGATATCTCCGCGCTGGCAAATATCAGCGACCCCGAATACGACAACTTCACCCCGCAGCAATGGCCGATAAACGCCGCCCACCCCCACGGCACTGCGCGGCTGTTCAGCGATGGCGAGTTCTTCACACCCAATGGCCGCGCGCGCTTCGTTGCCGTTGAACCCGCGTGCCCGAAGCAGGAAACCTGCGACGCATACCCGTTGGTACTGAACAGCGGTCGACTGCGTGACCAGTGGCACACCATGACCCGCACCGGTCGCGCGCGCAAACTGCTGGACCACAGCGAAGCCCCGGAACTGTATGTAAACCCGGGGGATGCGAAAAAATTCGCAATTGAGAATGCCCAACTGGTGCGAGTGGAAAGCGAAAAAGGCCAGTTTTTCGGCCGCGCCAGAGTCACCGCCAGCCAGAAACCCGGCCAGCTGTTTGCGCCCATCCACTGGAGCGACAACCTCGCCCTCAACGCCACCGTCAGCGCCCTCGCCATTCCCTTTACCGACCCCCTGTCCGGCCAGCCGGAGCTGAAACAGGTGGCCGTGACACTCGAACCACTGCACGCCCACAGCTACGCGTGCCTGCTGCTGCGCACCGAGGCCGCGGACGAACTCCACCGCCGGTTGCAGGCCGGCGACGCCCAGCTGCTCGATACCATCCTGCACTGGTACCGGGTGCCGGTGCAGGGCGGCTTCCGCTTCGAGCTGGCCCTGAAAAAGCAGCCAGACTGGCAGGCGCTGGCGGTCAAGCTGTGCAACCTCAGCGGCCAGCAACTTAACCGCAAGCGTTTGCATTTACCCAGCGGCGAGCGCTGGCTGCTGCACAGTCAACGGATGGAGTTACTGGTGTTCACCAGCGCGGATTGGCAATCCTTGCCGGACCGCAAAACCCTGGAAAATGCCCTGCAGCAACCGCTGCCAGACGCCCCCGCCAGACTCTTGCACGATGTCCCCGCCGGCGCGCAGATGGTATGTACCTGTTTGCAGGTTTCCCGCAAGGAAATCGAAACTGCCATCGCCGAAGGTGCAACATCGATCGGCGAGCTGGGGGAACGGCTCGGCTGCGGCACCAACTGCGGCTCATGCAAGCCCGAAATCTCGGCACTGCTAAACAGCAACCTCGCGATTGCGGTGGGCTAATACTTGGCAACACCCTCCTCAGGCGGCTATCTTGCGGATCAAGCAGATAGAACATAAGGCAAGAGCTATGTCAGACGCCTGTGCAGAAAATGGCCTGCGCTCCGTAGAAGCCGCCAAGCAGATACTGATCGACAGCATTGACCCGATTACCGAAACAGAAATTGTTCCACTGGAACAGGCCTGCGGCCGGGTCCTCGCCGAGCCGGTTTTATCCACGCTCGACCTGCCTCCCTGCGACAACTCCGCCATGGATGGCTATGCCCTCTGCGGTGAATCCGACAGCTACATCCTGATCGGCAAAAGCCTTGCCGGCCATCCATTCTCTGGAACACTGGAACCCGGCCAGGCCACCCGCATCACCACCGGTGCAGCGGTACCCGGTGGTGCGGACCGTGTACAAATGCAGGAAAACTGCACCGTAGATGGCGACCGGCTGACCATGAGCCGCCCCGCCAAGCCGGGCGAGAACATTCGCCGGCGCGGTGAAGACGTGCACAGCGGCCAGAGCCTCGTCCCCGTCGGTTCCAAAATCAAGGTTCCACACATCGCCCTGCTCGCCGCCGCCGGTGTAGCGGAGGTAACCGTATTGCGGAAACTCAAAGCCGCCCTGCTCTCCATCGGCGATGAGCTGAAGCCCATTGGTACACCGGCAACGGAACTGGGGGACGGCGATGTCTACGACAGCAATCGCATCGCGCTGCAGGCGGCGCTGGAGCAACTGGACGTGGATATTCTGGACCTGGGCTGTTACCCCGACCAGCCGGAGAGCATTCGCGAGGCATTTATTCATGCCCGCAACAATGCGGATTTTGTGATTACCAGTGGTGGAGTCTCGGTGGGAGAAGCGGACTACACCAAAACAGTTTTGCAGGAACTCGGCGAGATCGGTTTCTGGAAACTCGCGATCAAACCCGGCAAACCCTTTGCCTTTGGTCGCCTGCCCAAAATCCAGGGAGAAACCCTGTTCTTCGGCCTGCCGGGCAATCCGGTGTCGGCCATTGTCACCCTGTATCAACTGGTGGTACCCGCGCTGGAAAAACTGCGCGGCACATCAGAACGATACCGCCAGCCATCGCTACAGGTACGCGCGCGCTTGCTGAATCCTATTCGCAAAAGTCCGGGGCGCACGGATTACCAGCGCGGGTTTACCTATCGCGATGGCGACGGTATCCAGGTGGTGAAAACTACCGGCATCCAGGGTAGCCATATTCTCTCCGGGTTTGCCGAGGCCAACTGCTTCGTGGTGTTACCCCGGGAAGGCGGCGACTGCGACACTGGCGACTGGGTTACCGTGGAACCCTTCCTTGCTCCGTTAAAGTAATCTACGGGCACAGCAGAATCACCGATTGCAGGATTGCACTCACGCCCAGCTACCCAGGTAAACTGCCAATCGCGCAGCACCGGTAGTTACCGCAGGCTTGAGCTTTTGAACCGGGGTACCGGGAAATAGGCAATTCTGCTTTGACACCGGACATAAGCCATGAAAATCAACGCAGACTTTTCCCGCCGTGCCGTTGTGGCCGGCGATCAATATCAGTGGTGTGCATCTCCCCAACAAGGCGTGGAGCGTGTGATGCTCGACCGCTTGGGGGAAGAAAAGGCGCGCGCCACCAGTATCGTGCGCTATGCACCCAGCTCTCACTTCCCGCGGCACCAACATCCCGGCGGCGAAGAGATATTGGTGCTTTCCGGTACCTTCTCCGACGAAGATGGCCACTACCCTGCCGGCTGGTATCTGCGCAACCCACCGGGTTCAAGCCATCAACCCTTCAGCGATCAGGGGGCCACCATCTTTGTAAAACTCTGGCAGATGGACGCCGCTGACAACTGCCAAGCACGCATCGATACCCGCGACCCGACCAGCTGGCAGCAGGGCGATGGACGCGAAATCTGCGCGCTCTATTCCGGGTTCGGCGAACAGGTGAACCTGCAGCGGTTGGCTGCGGGCGAGCGCCTGTTTCACACGCCGCTGCAAGGGGCGGAACTGCTGGTATTGGAAGGTGAGCTGGTGAGCGACGCACACACGTTTTGCCAAGGCAGCTGGATTCGCTTGCCCGCGGGCGAATATCCGGAATTTATCGCCGGTCCCCTGGGCGTCACCCTTTATCTGAAGATCGGCCGGCTCGGCAAAACCACACTTGGGTTTTAGCGATGCGTAGCGCAGACATCGCCATTGTCGGCGGCGGCCTCAGCGGTCTTTATACGGCATACCGGCTCGAACAGATGGGGGTTAAGGAGTACCTGCTCATCGAGGCGCGCGACGCCTTGGGTGGGCGGATAGAGTCTACTCCTGAATTTTCTCCGGGGGATAGCGACCGCTTCGACCTCGGTCCTACCTGGTTCTGGCCAGACTTGCAGCCGCAACTCGACAGACTGGTACACGATCTGGCACTCGAGCGCTTCGCGCAATTCGAGGAAGGGGACATGCTGGTGGAGCGCGCGCAGGGCGAACCGCCGCTGAGAACCCGCGGCTACATAAATACACCGACATCCATGCGCCTTGCCGGCGGAATGAGTTCACTGATCAATGCCCTTGGTCACCGGGTCGATGTATCACGAATCATGACTGGCCACACGGTACACACCTTAAATATCGCCGGGCGCTATGTGGAAATTCTCTGCGAAGATAGCAGCGGCCACACGAGCCGCGTGCGTGCCAGACACATACTGCTGGCAGTGCCACCGCGCCTGCTCGTTGAACGCATCGGGTTTACACCTCCGCTGCCACAAAGCCTGTCAGAACAATGGCGTGCGACAGCCACCTGGATGGCGCCACACGCCAAATATATCGCGATCTACGAGCGTCCTTTCTGGCGAGAACACGGACTCTCCGGTGAAGCCAGAAGCGCCATTGGTCCACTAAACGAAATCCACGATGCATCGACGCCGTACTCCAGTGGTGCACTGTTCGGCTTTTTCGGGGTACCCGCGCAGATACGTAGCACAGTGCCTGAAGAAATATTGCTTTCCCATTGCCGCAAGCAACTTGCGCGCTTGTTCGGCCCGCAGGCCGCGACACCAAAAGCTGAATTCATCAAGGACTGGGCAATGGAAACTCATACGGCCAGCGCCGCCGATCTGATAGCCACAGGCGACCATTCCCGAGCGCCGGTCAACACACCAACCTCCGGCCCCTGGCACAGCAAAATCACCGGTATCGCGAGTGAGTGGTCGCCGCAATTTCCCGGCTATGTCGCCGGAGCCATCGACGCCGTCGACCTCGGTATTCGTGCACTGCCCAAAATGTTCCGAGACGACCAAAATTCGTGACTGGTAGATACCTGATACACAGGTAATTCATGGGCAGAAAGCTCGCCCAGTATTAAATCGACTGAGAAGACTTGAATGGCAGAATGCAACACGGCTGGTATTGAGACCATAAATAAATCGAGTGCAGAACCAAGCGAGCGCGAGCAACGCAGTAATATCTGGCGACTGACCATAGCCCAGGCACTGTCGGGGGCGAATTCTGTGGTGGTCTATGCCACCGGCGCCATCGTCGGCAATATGCTGGCGCCATCCCCACTGCTGGCCACCCTGCCGATTTCTATCTTCGTGGTGGGTATGGCCGTCTGTACCCTGCCGGCAGGAGCCATCGCCGGACGCTATGGCCGGCGCGCCGCATTTCTCGCCGGCACCGGCGCCGGCGTTCTGACCGGCGTTCTGTCCCTGGTTGCAATCCTTGCCGGCTGGTTCTGGCTGTTCTGTCTCGCCACGTTTTTCGGCGGCGCCTATGCCGCGGTGGTGCTGTCTTTTCGCTTCGCCGCCGCAGACGCTACCAATCCGCAACGCAAGGCGCAGGCAATGTCGATGGTAATGGCGGGCGGCGTGGTTGCCGGGGTAATCGGACCGCAGCTGGTGAACTGGACCATGCATCTCTGGCCACAACCTCTGTACGCCGCCACCTTCGCGGCACAGGCACTCGTCGCCGCAGCATCTGCCATCATCCTGCTCGGCGTCCAGTTACCCAAACCCAGCAGCTCGGAAACGGTGGGCGGACGGCCATTGGCGACCATCGCGCTGCAGCCGCGTTTTTTGATTGCGGTGACCTCCGGAGCGGTCTCCTACACACTCATGAACTTCCTGATGACCGCCGCGCCCCTGGCAATGCATATGCACGGTCATTCCCACGAATCCGCCAACCTCGGCCTGCAATGGCATGTAATTGCCATGTACGCGCCCAGCTTCTTTACCGGCAAACTCATCACTCGCTTCGGCGCCACGCCGATTACGTCTCTTGGGCTTGTACTGACCGGGGCTTCCGCAGCCTTCGGCCTTGCCGGTGCCGATGTTTTACATTTCTGGGGCACGCTGATCCTGCTCGGTATCGGCTGGAATTTCGGATTTCTCGGTGCCTCGGCACTGGTATTGGAGTGCCATAAACCCGAGGAAAAAACACAGGTCCAGTCACTCAATGATTTCATTATTTTCACCCTTATGGCGATCGCGTCCTTCGCCTCGGGCGGTATTCTGAGTGTGTACGGCTGGAACACCGTACTTGCCGTTTCCCTGGTGCCACTGGCGCTGGCAGCTGCCGCCATGTTTTTTTTGCGAGGACAAAAGATTACTGGGTAAACATGAGATTCCCGACGTAGCCATAGTGGAAGCGAAGGCGCGCCTGAATCACGGATTTGAGCGCGCCTTCAACCCCGCCGCAGGGTCCCTTATCTGGGATACACGCTCATCTGCTGCCAACCCACCCCCAGACAGGCCACACAGAGCAGCAGTGACAAGATGCTATAATTCGCGGCCATTCAGGAACGAAGCCAGCTAGAAGTACCATGAGCCGCAACCGCTACGAAAAATTCAAGCAGGTACTTCGCCTGCGCCAGCACGATATGACACTGCTCACCGACCAGGTCCACAAAGCCCATAATATCTCCGCCATGCTGCGCACCGCGGACGCCGTCGGCATCCCGGAGATCCACATGGTCCAGCCCTCATACGGGCATCGCATCTACAACAACGCCGCTGGTGGCAGTGGTAAATTTACCGGTAATTCCGTCTACCCCGATATCCAGAGCGGCATGGCCGAACTCAAAAGCCGCGGCATGCACCTGTATGCCGCCCACTGGTCCGACCGCGCCATCGACTTCCGCGATGCCGACTACACCCAACCCTTCGCCCTCATCATGGGTGCGGAGAAAGAAGGGCTCAGCGACTACGCTGCCGAACACGCCGACGACCATGTCACCATCCCCATTATCGGTATGGTGGAAAGCTACAACGTCAGTGTCGCCGCCGCGATCATCCTGCAAGAAGCCATGCACCAGCGGCAAAACGCCGGCATGTACGACAACAAAACCCTGGACGAAGAAGACCCGGCCATCAAGGACATCCTGTTCCGCTGGATGCACCCGAAGCTGGTGAAATACTGCGAAAAGCACGGACTGCCGTTTCCGGAACTGGATGAGGATGGCGATATTATTCCGCCGCAGGATCCGAAATATCGGCAGCCCAATTTGTAATTGTCGGGCACGCGTTGCGTTGCCCAACCTACACGGCTAACCTCAGCGCTGATGAATTCAAACCGACGTTCCGGGGACTAAATAATGCACACCGAAGAAATCGAATACACCATCGACGGCGAATCTTTCACCGGCTACCTGGCCTACGACGACAGCATCGAAGGCAAACGCCCGGCTATTCTGCTGGTACACGAGTGGTGGGGACTCAATGACTTCACCCGCGAAGAAGCCGAGCGCCTTGCCGCCGAAGGTTTCACCGCCTTTGCCCTCGATATGTATGGCACCAATGTCGGCGCCGACAACCCCGGCGACGCCGCTGCGCTGATGAACAAAACCCTGGAAACCGAAGGCGCACCGCTGAAACGTTTCCAGGCCGCGCTCGACCTGATCAACGCACACGACACCGTGGAAGCCGGCCAGGTGGCCGCACAGGGCTACTGCTTCGGCGGCGCGGTCGCGCTTACCATGGCGCGCCTCGGCCTGCCGCTGAAAGGCGTGGTCAGCTTCCACGGCGCTCTGCAGAGCGATGTAAAAATCAAAGCCGGCGACGTGAAGGCGCAAATCCAGGTCTACACCGGCGGCGATGACGCCATGATCCCGGCCGAGCACGTCGCCCATTTCGTGCAAGAGATGCAGGACGCCGGCGTGCGCTTCGATGTCATCAGCTATCCCGGCGCCAAGCACGGCTTCACCAATCCCGCCGCCACCGCGCGCGGTGAAAAATTTGGCATCCCGCTGCAATACGACGAAGCCGCTGCCAACGATGCCTACGAGGGCGCTGTCGCCTTCTACAACAAAATCTTCGAGCACTGATCCTCACACGCTCCCCTTTTGCCGACGGGAGGTGGCAGCGCCAGTGTCGTTCAAGGCACAATAGCCGCCGCAACCAGCACCGCCAGTTATGCCAAAGGGGGAAGCGTGCAAACGATCATTTCCGTACAGGGCGTCGGTAAAACCTATACCGGTGGTTTTACCGCGCTCAAATCCGTCGATCTAGAGATCAAACGCGGCGAAATCTTCGCCCTGCTCGGGCCAAACGGCGCCGGCAAAACCACCCTGATCAGTATCATCTGCGGCATCGTCAATCCCTCCAGCGGCAAGGTCTCCGCCGACGGCCACGATATCCAGCGTGAATTCCGCGCCGCACGCAGCAAGATCGGACTGGTACCCCAGGAGCTTTCCACCGACTCCTTCGAGAGTGTATGGGCCACCGTGAATTTCAGTCGCGGCCTGTTCGGCAAGGCACCGAATCCGGAATACATCGAGAAAATCCTGCGCCAGCTGTCCCTGTGGGAAAAAAAGGACAGCAGGATCATGGCGCTGTCTGGCGGTATGAAGCGCCGGGTGATGATCGCCAAAGCCCTGTCCCATGAGCCTTCGATCCTGTTCCTCGACGAGCCCACCGCGGGCGTAGACGTGGAATTGCGCCGGGATATGTGGGAAATGGTGCGCGGACTGCGCGCGAGCGGAGTGACCGTGATTCTCACCACCCACTACATCGAGGAAGCGGAGGAAATGGCGGACCGCATCGGCGTGATTAATCGCGGCGAACTGGTGCTGGTGGAAGACAAGCACACCCTGATGCACAAGCTGGGCAAGAAGCAGCTGGCGATCCAGTTACAGAGCCCGGTCGCCGCACTGCCGGAATCCCTGCACGAATTTGCCCTGGAAGTGGCGGACGACGGCAATCAGCTGATTTATACCTTCGACACCCAGCGCGAACAGACCGGTATTGCGGACCTGCTGCGCGCTCTCAACCAGCACGGAATCGAATTCAAGGACCTGCACTCCAGCGAGAGCTCGCTGGAAGAGATCTTCGTGAACCTGGTGCACCAGAATCAAAGCGAACGCCAGCAGGCCGGATGAGAGAGGAAGTAAAACCATGAACATTCACGGCATCCGCGCCATCTACAAATTTGAAATGGCCCGCACCGGGCGCACCCTGATGCAGAGCATCGCCTGGCCGGTAATTTCCACCTGCCTGTACTTTATCGTGTTCGGCACCGCCATCGGCGGCCGTCTCGGCGATATCGAAGGTGTGAGCTACGGGGCGTTTATTATTCCCGGGCTGATCATGCTGTCGCTGCTGTCGGAGAGTATTTCCAATGCGTCGTTCGGCATCTTCTTTCCGAAATTTTCCGGCACCATTTACGAGGTGCTGTCGGCGCCGGTGTCCGCGTTCGAAATCGTCGCCGGTTATGTGGGCGCGGCGGCCACCAAGTCGGTAATTATCGGCCTGCTGATCCTGATCACCGCACGCTTTTTTGTGGATTATGAAATTGCCCATCCGTTCTGGATGATCGGCTTCCTGATTCTGACGGCACTCACCTTCAGCATGTTCGGGTTCATCATCGGGGTGTGGGCGGACGACTTCCAGAAACTGCAGATCATTCCGTTGATGGTGATTACCCCGCTGACCTTCCTCGGCGGTGCCTTCTACTCCATCAATATGCTGCCGGAATTCTGGCAGAAGGTAACCCTGTTCAACCCGGTGGTGTACCTGATCAGCGGCTTCCGCTGGGCCTTCTACGGTGTTGCCGATGTGAATGTCGGTATCAGCCTGGCCATGACACTGCTGTTCCTGTTCGCGTGCATGGCGGCAGTGTGGTGGATTTTCCGCACAGGCTACAAGATCCGCACCTGACAGGGATACAGGCCTGGTCCAAAAAAAAAGCCCGTGGAGCATTACTCTCGCGGGCTTTTTTGTTGCTGACTTAATGGGCCTGTCAGGCAGAGCCATAAGCGCGGGTAAACACCCGCACCGCCTCCGCCACATGCTCGCTGATGACACTCTGTGCCGGTGGTTCACTGCAGCCCAGCATGATCTGGATATGGGTACAGCCGCCCTGCAACATACCGAAAAACAGCTCGGAGGCACGTCCCGGATCGGGCACCTGTAACTGTCCCAGCTCGCACGCGCGCTTCAGGAAGCGGATCATTTCATTGCGGGTCCGCAGGGGCCCGGCCTCGTAAAAAAGATTGGCCATGGTCTGATCCTGGTTACCCACCGCGCTGATCAGGCGCATCAGTTTCAGCGACTCCTCGTTGTACACCATCTGCAGAAAGGCCTCGCCGATCTTCTGCAGCATCTCCGCCACCGGCACCCCCGGCTCCAGGCTGAACAACGGCTCCGGCATCACGTTGGCACACTTGGCCTCGATGGCGGCGGTAAACAGCGTCTCCTTGTCGGAGAAGTGACTGTACACGGTGAGTTTGGAAACCCCCGCCTCACTGGCCACCGCATCCATGCTGGTGCCGGTAAACCCCTGGGCCAGGAACAGGTGCTTGGCCGCATCCAGGATCGCCTGCCGTTTGGCGGGATCCTTGGGGCGGCCGCGGCTGGCCGCTGGCGATTCAGGCAGAGAAGTAGGGGCTGTAGGTTCGCTCATGGGTCGTCATCGTCGCTTGGTCACACCTCCCGCAGCCCGCTGAATATCGGGCGTTGAAACGCGCGCTCGCCGCCACCGAATTAGTAGACTCGCGAGTTTAATATATTTACCATACTCACCAGTTTAGAAAAGGAACCGGTAAGACAAGTGGACAACTGTACCAGTTTCCGCCCGCTTCCCCACCCCCAATCCGTGCTCCCCAAGGAATGAGGTATCCATGCATCGCTTCCCGCCCGCTAAATTGCCCGTACTGAAGCTGGCCGCCGGCCTCATCGCAGCGTTCGCCCTGACTGCCTGTTCACCACCCGATTCCGCGGAAGCCAAGCCACCCCGCCCGGCCATTGTGGTGCACCCACAGGCCGCCGGTGAGCAGCTGGCGGTATACCCGGGTGAAGTGCGCGCGCGCCATGAACCGGCACTGGCATTCCGGGTCGGTGGCGCGGTAACCCGTCGGCTGGTGGAAGCCGGAGACCGGGTAAAGCAGGGCCAGCCGCTGGCGGAACTGGATGCCGAGGACCTGCTGCTGCAGCGGGACGCGGCGCGCGCGCAGCTGGAAGCCGCGGAAACCGAATACCGCAATGCCGGCAATGAACTCACCCGCTACCGCGAATTGCTGGCGCGCAAGCTGATTGGCGAATCCCAGTTTGACGCGGTCAAAACCCGCCACGACAGCAGCGTCGCGCAACTGGAACGGGCCCGCGCTCAGTGGAAGGTCGCCAGCAACCAGGCGGATTACGCGGTATTGAAGGCGCCCCGCGACGGCGTGATCGCCCGCCGCATGATCGATGCCGGCCAGGTGGTCAGCGCCGGGCAGACGGCCTTTGTACTCGCCGCCGATGGCGAGCGGGAAGTGCGTATTGACCTGCCGGAGCAGCAGGTGAACCGCTTTGCCGTGGGCCAACGGGTCAATATCGAACTCTGGTCCAGTCCGGGCACCGCGTTCAGCGGACAGGTGCGGGAAATCTCCCCCGCAGCGGAAGCGGGCCTGCGCACCTTCGAGGCGCGGGTCGCATTCGACAGCGCCGAGGCCAATGCACAGCCGGGACAGAGTGCGCGGGTGTTTGCCCGCAGCGGTACATCGAACAACCTGTCACTAAACAGCGGCGACAACCGCCTGCCACTGCAACTGCCAATGTCCGCCATCACCGCCGACGGCAGCCGCGCCCATGTGTGGAAGCTCGACCCGGAAAACTTCACCCTGCACAAGACGCCGGTGGACATTATCCGCTACGGCGAGGAGACGGCCGAGGTGCTCTCCGACCTGACCCCGCGGGACTGGATTGTCGCCGCCGGCACCCAGCTGGTGACCGAGGGGCAGCGGGTGCGCCCGGTGGATCGCCACAATCGCCCCATCGAGCAAGACGGCGATATTGCCCAGGGCTTCTGAAACAGCGCCGGGTTCCATAACAGATAAGTTGCCAGGAATTACCTGCACCACCGCATACCGTCGGGATACAACACTATGCGATTCAACCTTTCCGAGTGGGCACTGAAAAATCGTCCGCTGGTGCTCTACGCCATGCTCATTCTCGGCCTGATCGGCGCCCTGTCTTACACCCAGCTGGGGCAGAGCGAAGACCCGCCGTACACCTTCAAGGTAATGGTGGTGAATACCCAGTGGCCCGGCGCGAGCGCCGAAGAGGTCTCCCGCCAGATTACCGAGCGCATCGAAAAGAAACTGATGGAAACCGGCGAGTCCGAGCGCATCACCTCCTTCTCCCGCCCCGGCCAGTCCCAGGTGTTGTTCGTGGCCCGCGACAGCATGCACTCCGACGAAATTCCAGACCTCTGGTATCAGGTGCGGAAAAAGGTCGGCGATATCCGCCACACCCTGCCGCCGGATATCCAGGGGCCGTTTTTCAATGACGAGTTCGGCACTACCTTCGGCAATATTTACGCGCTCACCGGCGAAGGTTTCGACTACGCGCTGCTGAAAGACTATGCCGACCGCCTGCAGCTGGCACTGCAGCGGGTGGACGATGTGGGCAAGGTTGAACTGCTCGGCCTGCAGGACGAAAGAATCTGGGTGGAAATCTCCAATGCCAAGCTGGCCTCGCTGGGCATTCCCCTCGCCGCGGTACAGGCCGCGCTGCAGGCACAGAACCAGATGGCGGAAGCGGGCTTCGTGGAGGCAGTGTCCGACCGCGTGCGCATCCGTGTCAGCGGCCAGTTCCAGAGTGTGGAGGAAATCCGCCAGTTCCCGATTCACGCCAACGGCCACACCATCGCACTGGGGGATTTCGCCCGCGTCGAGCGCGGGTTCAGTGATCCACCCCAGCCGCGGGTGCGCTTTATGGGGGAGGATGCCATAGGCATCGCGGTGTCGATGATGCCCGGCGGCGATATTCTGCAATTGGGCGAGCGGCTGGACGCCGCCGTCGATGCACTGCAACAGGAGCTGCCACTGGGACTCACCCTGCGCAAGGTTTCCGACCAGCCGGCGGCGGTGAAAAGCGGTGTGGGAGAATTCGTCAAGGTCCTCGTGGAAGCGCTCATTATCGTGATGCTGGTGAGCTTTTTCTCCCTGGGATTCCGCACCGGCCTCGTGGTGGCGCTGTCGATCCCGCTGGTGCTGGCGATGACCTTTGCGCTGATGAATCATTTCGACATCGGCCTGCACAAGATTTCCCTCGGCGCGCTGGTACTGGCGCTCGGCCTGATGGTGGACGACGCCATCATCGCGGTGGAAATGATGGCGATCAAAATGGAACAGGGGTTCTCGCGGTTGAAGGCCGCGGGCTTCGCCTGGACCAGCACCGCCTTTCCGATGTTGACCGGCACGCTGATTACCGCCGCGGGCTTCCTGCCCATCGCCACCGCCCAGTCCGGTACCGGGGAATACACCCGCTCGATCTTCCAGGTGGTCACCCTGTCTCTGCTGGTGTCCTGGGTGGCGGCGGTGATTTTCGTTCCCTATCTCGGCAACCGCCTGCTGCCGGAGCGCGGCGCCCACGGGAGCCACGCAGATCCCTACCAGAAACCGTTCTACCAGCGCTTCCGCCGGGTGCTGCAGTGGTGCCTGCGCTACCGCAAAACCGTGCTGCTGCTTACGGTGATGTTATTTGTCAGCGCGATCATGCTGTTCCGCTTTGTGCCGCAGCAGTTCTTTCCCTCGTCGGCGCGCCTGGAGCTGATGGTAGACCTGAAGCTGAGCGAGGGCGCATCGCTGCGAGCCACGGAAGAGCAAGCCATGCGCCTGGAATCCCTGCTGGCGCAGAACCCGCAGGTGGAAAACTATGTAGCCTATGTGGGCACCGGTTCGCCGCGCTTCTACCTGCCGCTGGACCAGCAACTGCCGGCGGCGAGCTTCGCGCAGTTCGTGGTGCTGACACGCAATATCGAGGAGCGCGAAGCGGTGCGCCAGTGGCTGATCACCACGTTGAGTGAACAGTTCCCCGCGGTGCGCACGCGCATATCCCGCCTGGAGAATGGCCCGCCGGTGGGATACCCGGTGCAGTTCCGGGTATCCGGTGAACATATTCCCGAGGTGCGTCGCATCGCCCGCGAAGTGGCAAGTATCGTGCGCACCAATAACGACGTCGCCAACGTGCACCTGGACTGGGAGGAGCCCAGCAAGGTGGTGAACCTGGAAGTGGACCAGGCGCGTGCGCGGGAAATGGGTGTGAGCAGCGCCGCCCTGTCACAGGCCCTGCAGGGTTCAACATCCGGCACGGCGGTGGGACAGTACCGGGAAGACAACGAGCTGATCGCCGTCACCGTGCGCGGCGAAGAGAGCGAGCGCCAGGCGCTGGCGCAGCTGGGCAATCTCGCGGTGCAAACCGGTCAGGGGGAATCCCTGCCGCTCAACCAGGTGGCCACACTGGATTACACCTTTGAGGAAGGGATTATCTGGCATCGCGATCGCCTGCCCACGGTGACCGTGCGCGCGGACATTTACGGTTCGCAACAGCCGGCATCCGTGGTGGCCAACATCTGGCCGCAGCTGGAGGGCCTGCGCAGTACCCTGCCCCCGGGCTACCTGCTGCAAATCGGTGGCAGTGTGGAGGAGTCCGCGCGCGGGCAAAAATCCGTCAACGCCGGCATGCCGCTGTTCCTGCTGGTGGTGTTTACCCTGCTGATGTTGCAGCTGCGCAGCTT
>NZ_DATCMV010000131.1:0-36839 GCF_036563125.1 Microbulbifer sp. | reverse complement strand
GATCGCAAACATGAAGGGCTCCGGATTCAGGCCCGCGCTGCCGGTCATCTGCAGCACGATGGGTACCATGATGATGGCGGCGGCGTTGTTGGTGACCATCTCTGTGAGTGTGGATACACACAAGTACACCAGCACCAGCATTAGCCAGGGATGGCCGTAGGACAGGGAGATGACGGTTTCCGCAATCGCCGCGGCAACTCCGGTTTTTTGCAGTGCCACGCCGAGGGCGAAGGATGCGGCGATGGTGATTAGCACCGGCAGGTCGAGGCTCTTCTGCGCCTGGTTCACAGAGCAGCAGCGGAAAACCAGCATGGCGCCGGCGCCCAGCAGGGAGGCGTTCAGCATGCTGATCACACCGGCCCCTGCGGCCAGCACGATGGCGATCAGGATAAGCCAGGCGGTGAGGCCTTTCTCGTGGCGCGGACTCTCCGCCTCCAGGTCGTTGATCAGCAGGAAGTCCTTACTGTAGCGCTGGCGCAGAACGAACCCCGGGCGCGCTTCCAGCAACAGGGAGTCGCCCGCTTTGAGCTTGATGCTGCCGAGGTTACCCGGTACCCGCTGGCCGTTACGCGCCACTGCCAGCACGGCGGCGCCATAGCGTTTGCGGAACTGGGCGTCGCGAATACTGTTGCCGATGACATCGCAGTGAGGAGAGACCACGACTTCCACCAGACGACGCTCTTCCGCGGGGGCTTTGAGGGCGGCCTCACCGTCGACGTGATCCGAGGGCACAATGCCGCGCAACCGCAGCAGGTCGGAAATAGCTTCGGTATCGCCGGCAAACACCAGGCGATCGCCGCCGCGCAGGCGTTCGTCGGAACGCACCGGCGCAATGGCGCGGTCGTCGCGCTCAATCTCCACCAGGTAGACCCGGCGCAGGCCCCGCAGTCCCGCGTTTTCCACGGTCTGGCCGACCAGAGGGCCGTTACTGTCCACCGCCACCTCCAGGGTGAACTCCCGCAGGTTGCCGAACGGCTTTTTCTCACGGCGATCCGGCAGCCAGCGGGGGAAAAAAATCAGCATGAATGTCACGCCGATCAGGGCTGCGGGCAGTCCCACCGCGGCGATAGAGAACAGCGAGAAGCCCTCGTTGCCGGTGAGCGCCTGGTATTGGCCGTTGACCACCAGATTGGTGCTGGTACCGATCAGGGTCAGGGTGCCACCGAGAATGGCGCCGTAGCTGAGCGGAATCATCAGTTTGGAGGGCGCCACGTCGATGCGCTTGGCCCAGGCGTTCAGCGCCGGGATCATGGTGGCTACCACCGGGGTATTGTTGAGGTAGCCGGACAGCGCCACCACCGGCGCGAATACCCGCAACATGGCGCCGCGGGTGGTTTTGGGCCGCCCCAGCAGGTGTTTGACCATCATGTCGATACCGCCCGAGGCGTGGATGCCGGTGGCTACCACGAACATGGCGGCGACGGTAATCAGACCGCTATTGCTAAAGCCCGCGAGCGCTTCATTTGGAGTGAGGATGCCAGTGGCACTCAGCAGGGTGAGCGCCGCCATCATCACCAGATAAGCCGGGATGCGGGTAAAAATCAGGGTGGCCAGTACGGCGAAGACGAGAAAAAGGGAAAACCAGCCAGACCAGTCCATAGCAGTGTGTTTTTGTTCTTCGAAAAGTAGTGACGGCTAAAGCTACTGCAATCGCTTTAGCACCAAAAGTTCTTTTTTCACATATTGATATAGCGGCACTGCCATGAGTGCGAAGGGCCCAGAGGCGAACAGTGCTGCAGGGAGGCCGATATGGGAAACAAAGGCTGCTTCACAATGGCGTCCGGGTAATATTTTTCACTGCGGCTGCTAGTCTTTGCAGAGTATTGGCATCTGGTATCCGCTGCGGCGGCGCCGGTAGAATACGCGGCTTTGCCGGCGGGCCGGAGTTCCCGCTTCCACTTCGTTTTACGACACGGGATTCAGCACAGAATGGGAAATAAAACCGCGCTTTACGATGCCCACGTTGCCATGGGCGGCAAAATGGTGGACTTCGGTGGCTGGGACATGCCGCTGCACTACGGTTCACAACTGGAAGAACACCACAAGGTGCGCAACGACGCGGGCATGTTCGACGTTTCCCACATGACTGTCGTGGATGTGGAGGGCGCTGGCGCGCGCGATTACCTGCGTACCCTGGTGGCCAATGACGTCGCCAAACTCGACGGCAACCCGGGCAAGGCCCTGTATACCGGCATGCTGAATGACAAGGGCGGCGTGGTGGACGACCTGATCGTGTACCTGCGTGATCCCGGTTACCGTGTGGTGGTGAACTGTGCCACCCGCGAGAAAGATCTGGCGTGGATGAACGAGCAGGCCAAGGCCTTCGACGTGACCCTCACCGAGCGCCCGCACCTGGCAATGGTTGCCATCCAGGGCCCGCAGGCCATCGACAAGGTGAAGCAGGTACTCGGTATCGAGTGGACCTCCGCCATCGACGGGCTCAAGGTGTTCAGCAGCGTTGCCCGCGGCGACTGGTTTGTGGCGCGCACCGGTTACACCGGTGAAGACGGCCTGGAAATCATGCTCAACAACGAAGACGCCCCCGGTTTTTGGCAGGCGCTGGCGGATGCCGGCGTTGCCCCCTGCGGTCTCGGCGCGCGCGATACCTTGCGCCTGGAAGCGGGTATGAACCTGTACGGCCACGAGATGGATGACGATACCTCTCCGCTGCAGGCCAACATGGCCTGGACCATCGCCTGGGAGCCGGCTGAGCGTAAATTCATCGGTCGCGAGGCGCTCGAGCAGGAAAAAGCGGCGGGCGTTGCCAACAAACTGGTCGGCCTGGTACTGGAAGAGCGCGGCGTTCTGCGTGCGGGACAGCAGGTTGTGGTAGACGGCACCGAAAGCCGCGGTATCATCACCAGCGGCACATTCTCCCCCACCCTGGGTTACTCCATTGCTATGGCCCGGGTGCCGGTGAGTGTTGGCGACACGGCGCAGGTAGAAATCCGCAACAAACTGATTCCGGTGCGGGTGGTGAAGCCGAGCTTTGTGCGCAACGGCAAACCGTTGGTGTGAGCCCGGTGTGAGCGGCGCCGCCGCCCACCGAATTAAAAACTGAATACACTGTTTAGCAGATTATTTTTGAGCCAATTTTTTGAGGGAATAGCTCATGAGCGAGATTCGCAGCGAACTGAAATACGCCTCCAGCCACGAGTGGGCGCGTCTGGAAGAAGACGGCACCGTAACCGTGGGCATCAGCGACCACGCCCAGGACGCACTGGGTGACGTGGTTTACGTAGAAACCCCGGAAGTGGGCCAGACCCTGTCTGCCGGTGAAGAAGCTGGTGTGGTTGAATCCGTGAAAGCTGCCAGCGACATCTACTCACCGATTTCCGGTGAAGTGGTTGCGGTGAACGAGGCTCTGGAAGACGCGCCGGAAACCGTAAACTCCAGCCCCTACGACGACGGCTGGTTCTTCCGTATCAAGCCGAGCGATGAAAGCGAGCTGGACAAGCTGCTGGACGCGGACGCTTACAAAGCGGAGAGCGAAGAGGACTGATTTTCCTCTTGCGCTGAAACAAAAACGCCGGGCAATGCCCGGCGTTTTTGTTTCAGCTGTTAGAGCTGGGTTCTGCCTGCTTGGGTTGTACCAGCCCGCCGATCCCCAGATCCTGCAGGTAGCCCCGCAGCTTTTCCTCGATCTGTTCCGGCGACTCCATCTGCAGTACCTGTTGCAACAGGCGATCCAGATCCGATTTGTTCACTTCCCTGAGTGCCGCTTTTACCCGCGGCAGGTTGGTGGCGTTCATCGAGAGCACGTCGTAGCCCATCGCCACCAGCAGCAGTGCACCGCCGGGGTCGCCGGCAAGCTCTCCGCAAATACCCACCTTGGTATTGGTCTCGTGGCCGGCGGTGACCACCTGCAGCAGTGCCTGCAATACCGCGGGGTGGTAGCTGTGATAAATACTGGCGACGCGGCTGTTGTTGCGGTCCACCGCCAGCAGGTACTGGGTCAGGTCATTGCTGCCCACGGACATGAAGTCCACGCGTTTCGCCAGTTCACGGGCCTGGTATACGGCTGAGGGTACCTCCACCATGATGCCGAGAGGTGGCCGCTCAATCTGGTAGCCCTCATCGAGCAACTCTTTGTAGGCGCGGTCCACCAGTCGGCGCGCGGCTTCCAGCTCGCCTACACCGCTGATCATTGGCAGCATGATGCGCAAATTGTCGAGGCCGACACTCGCTTTCATCATTGCGCGCACCTGGCCCAGGAAGATTTCCGGGTGGTCCAGGGTTACGCGGATGCCGCGCCAGCCGAGGAAGGGGTTGGTTTCCTCAATCGGGAAATAGGTCAGTGCCTTGTCGCCGCCGATATCCAGGGTGCGCATGGTGACCGGGCGCGGGGCGAAGGCTTGTAGTTGCTCGCGGTAGATCTCGCGCTGTTCCTCCTCCGACGGGAAGCGGTCCCGCAGCAGGAACGGCACCTCCGTACGGTACAGGCCGACACCTTCGGCGCCGCGCTCCAGTGAACGCACCACGTCCGCCATCAAACCGGTGTTTACCCACATACGCACGCGGTGGCCGTCTGCAGTTTCCGCGGGAAGCTTGGCTAGGTAGTCCAGGTTGCGCGCCAGTTCGCGCTCTTCCTCGACAATGGCGTCGTAGCGACGCTTGAGTTCCGGGCCGGGGTGTATGTGCAATTCGCCGCGGTAGCCATCCACCACCAGGTCCACGCCATCCACCTGTTCCCACGGCAGCTCCTGGGCACCCATCACCGCGGGTACACCCATGGCGCGCGCAATGATGGCGACATGGCTGTTGGCGGAACCCTTGACCGAGACCAGCCCGGCGAGTTTCTCCCGCGGTACTTCTGCCAGCACCGACGCGGTGAGTTCCTCGCCGATCAGGATGGTGTTTTCCGGATAGTCGCGCCGGCTCTGCTCCTGCTGGCGCAGGTGCATCAACACCCGCGCGCCGAGATCGCGCACATCGGCGGCGCGGTCGCGGAAATAGGAATCGGACATGGCTTCAAAGCGGCGCACATGCTCCAGCATCACCTCCGCCCAGGCGCGGCTGGCGGTGAGCTGCTGGCGGATGCGCTCGCATACTTCGACGGCGATGGAACTGTCGTCGAGCATGCTGATATAGGCGTCAAAGAGCGCGCGCTCTTCTTTGTTCAGGTCGTTCTTGAGGCGCTCGCCCACATCGCGGATTTCGCTGCGCGCCGCACTCAACGCCTGGTGGAACAGCGCCAGTTCGGCTTCGGTATCCATGCTGCAGGCATAGGGCACTGCGGCCAGGTTGGCGGGCGGGGCGATGATATGGGCGCGGCCGATGGCGATTCCGGGGGAGGCAGCAAGGCCGGTAAATTTGGTTTCGTTGCGCTGCTGGCCAATGTTGGCGAGGGCGCCGGTGGCCTCGGCGTGGGCAATGACCCCCGCAAGCTGTGCGGCGAGAGTGACAAGATAGGCCTCTTCGCCCTCGTCGAAACGGCGCCGTTCTGCCTGCTGCACCACGAGTACGCCGAGTACCGCGCGGTGGTGAATGATGGGAGTGCCGAGAAAAGAGGAGAAGCGCTCTTCGCCGGTGGCGGGGAAATACTGGTAAGCGGGGTGGGCTTCGGCCTGTTCGAGGTTGATGGGTTCCTCGCGGGTGACCACGTTACCCACAAGGCCCTCGCCGGGGGCCAGGTGAACCTGGCCCACCGCATCCGGGTTCAGGCCTTCGGTGGCCATCAACACGTAATTGCCGGACTGCTTGTCGCGCAGGTACACCGAACACACCTTGGTGTGCATGTCCTCCCGTACCCGCCGGACAATGATGTTCAGCACCGACGGCAGGTCCCGTGCGGTGTTGACTTCCTGAACGATACTGCGCAGTGATCCAAGCAAAGTGGCTTTCCTCGCCTTCTTCATCCGGCTCCGCGCTGTGGCGGAGCCCCGCTGGGCCGTTGCCGGCCTGTGCTGCCCGGTACAGGCCGGGTGGACACGGGCTTACTGGTGGCGATTCAGCCAGCGTCTTTCCAATTGTATTTGCGTGGGCGCAAGCTCGGTAAGCGCGCGCCGGTAAACCTCCCGTTTGAAGGTCACGACTTTGGTCAGGGGATGCCAGTAACTCACCCATCGCCAGTGATCAAATTCCGGTTTGTAACCGTTATTGAAACTGATGTTGCTTTCATCGGTGTCCAGCTGCAGCAGAAACCATCTCTGCTTCTGGCCGATGCACAGCGGTTCGGAGCGCTTGCGCACCAGTCGCTGTGGCAGGCGGTAGCGCAGCCAGCCGCGGGTGCTGCCGAGCAGGGTGACCTGACTGCGGGTCAACCCGATTTCCTCGTACAGTTCCCGGTACAGCGCCTGTTCTGCGGTTTCACCGGGATTGATGCCCCCTTGGGGGAATTGCCACGCGTCCTTGCCGCCTACCCTGCGCGCCCAAAGGGCCTGTCCACGCTCGTTCAGGACAATGATGCCGACATTGGGGCGGAAGCCCTCGCTGTCGATATTGCTGCTGTTGTCCGAAACGGTACCAGCGGTCTCCGCGCCCGGCCTGCGGGCAGGTTTGCCGCCGGATTTGTCCTGTTGCGCGGAGGGTCTGGCGGGTCTGCGGCGGTTCTTTCGCCCGGCGGATGTCTGCTTGCCGTCGCCCAAAATGCCGTCCTCAAATTTTCGCGGTGTGGATTGCCGGGGCTAATCGATACCCCGCACACCATAATGTTCTGCATTGTTCCACAGGGACTGATTTACGGCAATTCAGTGACGCCGGTCGGTGTAAGCGCGGCGCCGCCGGGGTAAAATCTCCCGCCTCGGGCACCTTTCAGCGCATGTAGTCAGTACTGGGTTTATTACCTGGTTTGGTAGCGCCCCGAAATGGAAACGTCAGGCGTCAAAAATGCCCCCGGTGCCCTATAGTCAAACAAGGAGATTTTTGTGCAGCTGGCGATTTTTGATCTGGATAACACCCTGATTGGCGGCGACAGCGACCACGCCTGGGGCGAATTCCTGGTGGCGCGCGACTGCGTGGATGGCGATCGCTTCCGCAGTGAGAACGACCGCTTCTACCGCGACTACCAGAGCGGGGTCCTGGATATCTTCGCCTACCTGTCGTTTGCGCTGGAGCCGCTGGCGCAATTGTCCCGCGGCCAGTTGCAGAACCTGCAGCGGGAGTTCATGCAGGAGGTGATCAGCGAGATCTGGTTGCCCCATGCCGAGACCCTGATCCAGCGTCACCGCGATGCCGGCCACCACATCATGATCATTACCGCCACCAACCGCTTCGTGGTGGAGCCGATAGCCGCGCGCCTGGGTGTGGATACCCTGCTGGCCACCGAGCCGGAGGAAGTGGACGGGCGCTTTACCGGGCAGGTGGCGGGACATCCCTGTTTTCAGGAGGGCAAGGTGGTGCGCCTGCAGCAGTGGCTGGACCAGCATCCGCAGTACGCCCGCGGTGAAAAATGGTTTTACAGTGATTCCATCAACGACCTGCCATTGCTGTCGCAGGTGGAGCACCCGGTGGCGGTGGACCCGGACATACGCCTGCGCGATGAGGCACTGAGCCGTGGCTGGCAAGTGATCAGCCTGCGCGGCGACACCGAAGCCTTCGCCAGCGTGATGGACATTTGAACGAGCGAAAATTCAACCTACACGCCGCAGGCACATCAGCCAGACAGATCGAACCAGACACTCAGAATTCAGGGATTCCGAAAGCACGTGAAAAACGCAGTCTACAAGCCGTATATCTCCCGTAAAACTCCGTTCCCCCGCGCAAGTTTGCCGCTGGCCATGGCGGTGTGCGGGCTGCTGCTGGCGAGCGCCGGTTGCGAGCGCAAACAGGTTGCAACCGAAGTGGAACAGAGCGCGCCGGTGGCCCCGGTATCGGCGGTCAATGAAGCGGCGGCCGACGCCTTTTCCAGTGAATACTGGCAGGCCGGACAGGCCCAGGTAATTGATGCCGCAGCGGCCGCCCAGGCACTCACCCGCGCGGTCGCGCAGCTGTTGGAATCGCCGACCGAAGACAGTCTGGAAACGGCCAAACTGGCGTGGCTCGACGCACACCGTGAAATGGCCGCGTCGATGCCATTCATCAAAGTGGCCTTCTCACCGGCGGACCTGCAGCAGCAGGGTAACGAACTGCTGCTCGCGCTCGACAGTTGGCCGGCGCAGGCCGGCTATCTGGATACGGTACCCGGTTACTCCAGCAGCGGCATCGTCAACGACACCGCCATCGAGCTGACTCTGGCGAATCTGCGCAAGCAGCACCGGCTCACCGCCCACGAGGAGGCCAGCACCGGCTTCCACGCGCTTGAGATCATGCTCTGGGGCCCCACCAGCGAGCGCAGTGCCGAACAGTTTGTTGCCGCCAGTGGCGGTGAACAACCGGAAGCCCTGGCCGCCAATCGCCGCCGCGAACTCACCCGCCTGATCGCCCGGGGCATCGACGAGGACCTGGCGCAGTTGTCCGCGCGCTGGCCGCTCACCGCCAATGACCTGTCCCAGCGCTACCTGGCGCAGGCGCCGGTGGCGCGAGTACAGTGGATTCGCTCTGCGCACCTGGACATGTTGCGCAACGAAGTGCTGCCACGCCTGCCGGAAAGCTCCGAGAGCGATGTGGAAAGTGGCCATGCGGCGGACTCCAAACAAGCGCTGCTGGCGATGTTACGCAACCTGCAGGCCTGCTGGTTGCCCGAGGGCGGTGGCGGTCTCGCGGACCTGTTATTGGACCGGCCCCAGATTGCCGCGCTGGCGAAGACCTTCGGCGAGCTGGAAGAGCGGCTGCTGAAGATGGAAGACCCCATTGAGCTCGCCGCCCCGGCAGAGCTGCAGCGCAGCCGCCACCAGATCGATGCCCTGATCGGATTGATCTCCGGCGACACCAAGGTACCGGTGCGCGACGAGGAAATGACGCCGGTGAGCCTACAGGCGCCAGAGGAATAGCCGGCGCCCTGACGCAGGCATAAAAAAACCCAGGCATGGCCTGGGTTTTTTCGTTGTCGGTCGCGACTGGCGCTTACCAGCGGCGAACCGGGCCGGTATCTACGTGCACGAAGTTGCTCTTCGGGTAGTAGCCCACACCGCCGGCTTTCAGATCCAGCGCGGCCTGGCGCAGTTTGGCCAGCGGGACACCCGGCATGCGGATATCCAGTGCCATACCGCGGGTGTGGTAGCTGCGGCGTGCCACACCGCGACCCGCTGCACGCAGCTTGGCGTTGGTCTTCGGTGAACGGTAGCCGGAGATGATCTCGACCTCACCGCTGTAGTTCAGCTTTTCTTTCAGCTTGTACACGATGTCGAACAGCTTCGGATCCATGCGCGTCACTTCGTTGGCGCGGTGGTCGCGCAGCAGACGGTTGAACTGCTTCAAGCCGTTGCTATCGTAGTCGCCATCGGCCCAGAAAGCGGTGCTCAACCGCTCACCGGTGTGCAGATTGCGCATCTTCAGGTTGCGGGCATTGCCCACCTTGGCCAGTGCGGGGCCGGCCGAAACCGCCGCCGCGGTTGCTGCAGAAACTGCCAAAAACCTGCGTCTTGAAAGTTCTTTCATACCCTGTTACCGCCTCTGGTTTAGTAATTCGTGATGCCTGTTAAGGCCTCTGAATCTCGAGTAGCTTCGTTGGCCACTCTCAATGCCTGCACTGTACAAAAAATAATCTTTGGTTACAAATCGATCAGCCGTAATGACGAATTGATCGAAAAACAGGCTGGCTATTTTTTTCTAGCACGCTACGCATGACGGATTTTTTTTGCCCAGAGGTGCGTGTGCGCTCGCCTTCTCATGGTGACAACGTTGTCATTGTTGGAACTTTATTTTTTCGCGACCAGTTGGTTCGGGTTTTTGTGTTTCCCTTGGGGCGTGGGGAGATTGTTACCGAAATCGGCGGCCGATAAGGCTTTGGCGGCAGCGTAGCACTGAAAAAGGCCGGTTCCGGTATCGTCGAAAGGGAATCCGCCCCGGGGCCTGGGGCGGACAAATTACTCCGTTGGCTGCGGGAGGGAAGCCGGAATAGGCGTTTGCCAACGCATGTTGTGCGGCGGTCACAGTTCCCGCTGGTCGCGATGATAGATATCCGGGCGGAACTGCACCCGTCCCAGCGCATCCACCCAGGCGGTCAGGTAGGTAATGAACAGCCGCGGCGGGTTATCCACCTTGATCGTGACCGATTTGTCACCAGTAGTGGCCTGGGCGACCTGGGTGCGGTCCCAGCCCTGGGGCCCGAGTAGCGCATAGGCCAGCTCCTCAGGCTGCTGTAAACGGATACATCCGTGGCTATAGGCTCTGTGGTGTTGCTCGAACAGACTCTGGGCCTGGGTGTCGTGCAGGAAAATCGCCTGTTTGTTGGGAATCACAAACTTCACCCGTCCCAGGGAATTGCCGGGTCCGGAGATCTGGCGCAGGGTGGCCTCGCCACTGGCGGCGCTCTCGATACTCTTCTCGCTGATCGGGGTGGTGGTATTGGTGCCGTATTTCACCACCCGGTAGCCGCGCTTGTGCATGGCCTCGGGATTGTTGCGGGCCTTCGGCAGCAGGTCGGTGAGCAGGATACTGCGGGGTACGGTCCAGGTGGGGTTGAACACTACCGACACCACTTTTGTGGTCATCTCCGGGGTACGCTTGCTGCTTTTCCCCACCACGGTTTTCATGCTCAGCACCACCCTGTGCTGGTCGATCAATTGCAGCTGGTAGTCGGGCACATTTACAAAGATATATCGATTGCCGGGGGCGGCAGGCAGTTTGTCCCAGCGCTCCGCGTTCAGCTCCAGCAGTCGCGCCAGTTCCTGCGGCGGGCGCGCGAGTTCCTTGAGGGTGGCCTTGTCCACTCGGCCGCTGACTTGCATACCGTGGCGGCGTTGGTAGGACTCCACGGCCAGTTGCAGACCGGCGTCGAAGCGCTGTTGGTCGCCACTACCTGCGGCCAGTGGCCCCGGCTGCCCGGCGTAGTCGCCGTACTGCTGGAGCATTTTGCGCAGCTGCGCCACCCGTGGGTCCCGGTCGCCGGGTTTCAGGGGTGCACCGGGGGCAATGGCCTGCCAGTGGTCCGTCAGCGCGCGGTAGCGCGCGGCCTGTGCGCGCAGGGCACTGCCGGCGGCGGCGAAGTCGATGGCGCGATCCTTGTCCGGATAACGAACTCCCGGTTCGCGCGCGGCGGCCGTGGCCGGTGCGGGCTCCGGGGTTGGTGTGACGCTGGTTTCGTCCACGGAGTTTGCCCCGGGCGCGTCGGGAGCCTTTTTGGTGTCAACCTTGCCGCTGGTGGAGTTTGCGATGCCAGCTTTATCAGCGTCGGTCTTTTTGGACGCTGATTTGCCTTTTTTAATGGCGGCCTTATCGCCTTCGCCTGTGGAGCCTGTGTCGGCTTCGGCATTTACCGCAATGTCCGGGTCGTCCACAATTTCACCGGCGTGAGCCGCCAGACCTGTCTCCTCCGGGAGGCGCTGGTGAGGTTGCGCGGATGTACCGTTGGTGTTTCCGGTAACGTCCACCGGGGGGGCAGCTGTTGCCCCATGTGTACTTTCCGCCAGCGGCAGCAGGGCACAGCAACCGAGTGCGGCAATCATGGAAAAGTGGCGGGCGCAGCTGCCGAGTGGGCTTCCTGGAATGGTGCAGTATTTATCGCGCAAGGTTTTCTGGTGCATGGAAACCCCCGTTCCTCACTCTTCCGCGGAGCGCGGATCTTCGTCGTCGCCAGAGTTCACGTTGCCGCTGTCATCGGCGGGCATATCACCATCCGTACGGTCGCGTCCGTAAATATCGGGGCGGAAATTCAGCAGTCCCTCTTCATCAACCCATGCGGTCCAGTAGGCGATATGTACCGGTATCGGCTGCTCAAGGGTAACTGCGCGGGTGCGGCTGCCACTGCTATAGCGGGTCAGGCGTTCGTCGTTCCATTTACCCGGCTTCGAGGTCTGGCTGGCGAGGACGATTTGTGCCAGTTCCTGGGGTTTTTCCAGGCGCACACAGCCGTGGCTGAAGGCGCGCTGGCTGCGGCCGAACAGCTCTTTTTTCTGGGTGTCGTGCAGGAAGATGGCCTGCTGGTTGGGGATGATGAATTTGAAACGGCCCAGGGCATTGCCCTCTCCGCCGCGCTGTTGCAATGCCACGCTACCGAGACGCAGGGCGCGCAGATTGCCACCGCTGAAGGGGACGGATTTACCGCGGTTGTTCACCAGCCGGTAGCCGCCGGCGCTGAGGCTCGCAGTGCCCTTCGGCAACAGTTCGCGCACCGCAATATTACGCGGCACCGTCCAGGTGGGGTTAAACACCACCTGGGTCATGCGGGTGCTGAGTTGCGGTGTCGGGTGTTTCGCCTGTCCCACCACCACACGCATGCGGTACTGCTCCTGCTCACCGTCCATCAGGCGCAGGGTGTATTCGGGGATGTTGACCAGGATGTAGCGGGGTCCGAGATCTTTCGGCATCTTCTGCCAGCGGCGCAGGTTGGCTTCCAGGGTGGCGAGGCGGTGGGCTGGCGGAGTATTCAGGTGCTCGCGGGTGGCGCGGTCGACAATGCCATCGGCGCGCAGTCCGTGGCGGCGCTGGAAGCGCTCGACCGCCTGGCGCACCTTGCCGTCGAAAAGTTCTGCAGGCGACTTGTCCCCATTCGCCCCAATTGTATTGCTCGCGGAAAGCGCGGCGCGTGTCATATCGTCGCCCACGGGCAGGTCACCGTATTGCATCAGCAGACTGCGCAGTACCTTGACTCGGGCGTCGTGCACTCCTGGGGCCAGGGTCTGTCCGTCGGGCAGCGGTTGCCACTGGTCCCCCTCACTGAGGGCGCGGTAGCGGGCGAGCTCTTCCCGCATCAGCGCGTACTGGCGACCGTAGGGAGTAAAGGGGCTGTAGGAGTTGAGGGGGACTTCAGCGGTATCTGCGTTGGGCTGCGGTGTTTGGGGTGAATCCCCAGGCGACTGATCGGCCAGCGTCTCTGCGGTGAGTGACAGAATCACGGCAGCGCTGAAACCCAGCGGAATTCCCAGCTTATTACCCATCTTTGACCCCTGATCTGCCAATAACAAATACCAACTTCCACACAGCGCACTGTGGGCGAAGCCTGTGTTTCTAATTGGTAACTTGTGACCGGATTGGCGCCAAATAAGATTGGGGTATGCGCGGAGGGGCGTTCGGGCCCTTTCGGAATAACTGCCGGGTGGTTCCTCCACCCGGCAGTGTGGTGGGCAGTGAGAGTAGTAGGGTTAGGGTGTGACTGGACTCGCGATCAGTCGAACTGGTTGGCGGCGAGCCCGTCCTTGCCGTAGATGTCCGGGCGGAAGTTCATGCGGCCCTGGCCGTCTACCCAGGCGGTCCAGTAGGTGACATAAACTTTCACGTTCTGGCTCATTTTTACCTCGGTGGTTTCGTCGCCGGTGGTCAGCTGTTCGATGCGGTAGCGGCTCCAGTCGCCGGGCTCATCCCGCAGCAGTATTTCCGCCAGCTGACGGGGTTTCGCCAGGCGCACACAGCCGTGGCTGTAGTCGCGGTCGGTGAGACCGAACAGGCTCTTGGCGCGGGTGTCGTGCAGATAAATGTCGTCCGAGTTGGGAATCTCGAACTTAACCCGGCCGAGGATGTTCTGCTCGCCGCCTTTCTGGCGCATCAGGAAGCCACCGGCGGCGGCGGACTTCAGGTTCTGGGATGTCAGCGGCAGATAGTCGCCACTGCCGTTCACCACGCGGTATCCCATGTTTTCCATCCCGGTGGGGTTGGCGCGGGCCTTGGGCAGGATCTCGTTCACCAGAATACTGCGGGGCACCGTCCAGGTGGGATTGAACACCACGCGCGCGACGCGGGTGCTGATCTCCGGGGTCTGGTGCACCTTCTTGCCCACCACCACATTCATCGAAAGTTTGATCCGGTCCTGCTCCACATAGTTGAGGGTGTAGCCAGGCACATTGACCTGGATGAAGCGGTTGCCGAGGTCCGAGGGCAGCTGTTCGCGGCGACGGATATTGGTCTCGATGATGTGGGCGCGCGCGGACGGGGAGATGTTCATGCGATCCCGGGTTTGCTTGCCCACGATGCCATCGGGCTTGAGGCCGTGGCGGACCTGGAAGCGCACCACTGCCTCGTGCAGCCGCTGGTCGAACTTGTTGCTGCCGTAATCACTGCCGTAGCCGTGATAGTCCCCGTACAGGCTCAGCATGTTGCGGAGATGAATGACATTGGCGTGCTTGGCGCCGAGGGTCATTGCCGGACCCGCCGGAATCGGGCGCCACTGACCGCTGTTGGCCATGTCGCGGTAGCGCCCCAGCTGTTCCCGCAGGGCCTGTGCGTCGCTGCCAAACGGGGTGTTTTCCTCGATCAGCAAACCTTCGCCGTGGGCGGGGGCGAGACCCGAACCCTCATCCTGCAGGCTGCGAAAATTGGGCATCACCCGCGGGTAGCTCTGGGGGTAGGCGCGGGTCGAATAGCGCGGGGCATAGCTGCCGCCATAGCTGGAGCCGCGGCTGTAGGTGCGGCCCTGGGTGGTGTAGCGGGAGCGGTCGATGGTCTGCGCGTTCGGAGTCTCGCGGTTGTAGCCGCGGAAGTATTGGCGCCCGCTGTCATTGGCCGCGTAGAGGATTTCCTCCTGTGGATAACTGCGGGCACTGGCCATCTGGAACCCGCCCTCCGTGAGGTTCACCGGGGTGATGTCACGGCCGCGCAGGCGTGGATGGTTTTTGGGGCCGTCCGGACTGAGTTTATCCAGCTGGGTATCCTGAGCGTAGGAAATGAACGCATCGGTGAGCAGTACGTCCAGCACCGCGGCCATCTGCAGGCGCTGCGGGGTGTCGCGCAGGGTGCGGTCGAAGTAACCCAGGTGATAGCGGTAATCCACCATGCTGCTGTTACCGGAGCTGGAGGCGGTGAGCTGCTTGAGCAGGTCGTTGGCGGTATCGCTCAGGTTGTAGTTGTCGAACCACAGCAACCGGTAATCGGTGCGGCGGTAAATGCGGCGCACTGCTACCGGGTTGAAGATCGGGTCCTGGGCAGGCCATGCATCGGGGTTGTCTTCCAGCCAGTTGACGAGATGCGGACGCACGGCATTTTCCGGCAGCACCGGTACCGTTTGCGTATTGGCGTTGAAGGCATAGTAGAGCGCAAATGCGCATAGACCGCCGAGGAAAATGGCCGGCAGCGGGGATTTGCGTTTGCGTCGCTCTGGAATGAAATATGACATGGTACCTCAGCGATACTGCAGGGCGCCGGTTTACAGTGCGGAAGCCGGGGCCCGATCGTTCATACCTTCCCAACCTTCGGCGCGCCTCTCCAAATCCGACGGCAAAATCACCATCGACGGCGCACCTAAGTCGAGCATCCCGCGCGACCTTCCTTTTTTATAGGCGGATTTCGAGTGCGCATTGCGCGTTTCTCAACATCCGCCTGCCTGTGAAATTAAGTATGGCAACAAATGCGAAATTTGCTTGGCGCAAACTTCATTTCACCTTAGCCGGTCTGGGAGGCAGGGGAGGGGAAAGGGTGGGGCTAAGACGGCGGCAGATGGAAATACCGCGGTGCGCCGTTGACCAGTCCGTCGGTATAGCTCTGTTCCCACAGCTGTACGGCGCCCTCGTTGTCCACCAGCACCAGGGTGCTGGCGCGGGTACCGTAGCCGCCGCTCATTGCCGGGCGGTGGTGCGCATCCAGATCGCCCGCTTCCACACGCACGAAAATCGAGGAGAGTGCGGATTCCATCGCAGTTCCCACACCGGTATCCGGCAGTTGTGACTGAGGAGCGCGTTTGGAGTCAGCGAGCAGCGCAAGTGACCGGGTGACAAAGGTCTCTGTGTCCACCGGGTGGGGAAGATTGGCAACCAGGGTTGTCAGTGATTCACAGCCGCGGGTGACTTTTGGCCAGGGATCGTCTGGCGCGCCGTTGGAGATCCCGTGGAAGCCGGCGGTGATGGCAAAGGGGCGGTGTCGGTTGCCCGCACATACCAGGGGTTGCTCCGCACGCGGGTCGAACAACAGAGCGTTAAAGCCCCGATAGCGCTCGCCGAGCAGGGCGTCGGCATAGGCGCTCGGGGCGCGATTACCGGCAAGAAAACCGGTGGGGATCTCTCCGCGGGAGAGTACATCGGGCGGCTCGGGCGTGCCCGGCTCGCGGATATTGGTCACGGCGGCGACCCGCCCTCCGGGCGCTATACCCAGCCAGGTGCCTCCGGCCTCCAGATCCCGTCCGGCGACGATGCCGCCGTGTTCCCACGGTTGTGCGGGTGCGGTGGGGCGGCGGTAGAACTCGTCGCGGTTGGCCAGCAACAGCAACGGGTACTGGGGGTGCTGGCGGTAAGCAATCAACAGCAGGCACATGGCAGTTCGCATTCGTCAATTTGTCATCGTAAGTGCCATAATAACGCCCACTTTGAACAACTGCGGTTTGAGCATGCTGACTTACCCCGAGATCAACCCCGTTGCCCTGGCCATCGGGCCGCTCAAAATCCACTGGTACGGCCTGATGTATCTGGCGGGGTTCGCCGCCGCCTGGTGGTTGGCCATGCGCCGGGCCGCCAAGCCCTGGTCGCCGGTGATCAAGTCCGAAGTGGAAGACCTGATCCTGTTCTGCGCCATCGGTGTGGTGGTGGGCGGCCGGCTCGGTTACATGTTCTTTTACAACTTCAATGAGCTGATTGCCCACCCACTCAGCCTGTTCAAGGTGTGGGAAGGCGGCATGAGCTTCCACGGTGGCCTGATTGGCGTGATCGTGGCGGCCACCCTGTACGCGCGCAAGATCGGTACTACCTTCCCCACCCTGATCGACTTTGTCGCTCCACTGGTCCCAATCGGCCTCGGCCTCGGCCGTATTGGCAACTTTATCGGCCAGGAGTTGTGGGGTCGCGAGACCGATGTGCCCTGGGGCATGGTGTTCCCCCGCGACCCCGAGCAGCTGGTGCGCCACCCGTCCCAGCTGTACCAGGCCTTCCTTGAGGGGCTGGTGCTGTTTGTGGTGCTGTGGATCTTCTCCAGCAAGCCGCGTCCGCGCCTGGCGGTCGGCGGCATGTTCATCCTGTTTTACGGTATCTTCCGCTTCCTGGTGGAATTTGTGCGCCAACCGGATGTGGGTATCCCGGTGATGTTCGGGTGGCTGACCCGCGGGCAGTTACTGAGCCTGCCAATGATCGCCGCCGGTATCATCATCCTGGTGTGGAGCTACCGCACCCAGCCGCTGCCGGAGGGGCGCGGTCAGGGTGAGGAGGCGGACGGTAGTGCCGCCGAGCCCCAAAAAGGTGCGGCCAAACAGAAGAAGGGCGACGCCACGCTGAAAAAGAGCGCCGCCAAGTAACCCGAATTCAAGACGCCTATATAGATGAAGCAATATCTCGACCTGATGCGCCACGTGCGCGACACCGGCACCCTCAAGAGTGATCGCACAGGCACCGGCACCCGCAGTGTGTTCGGCTACCAGATGCGGTTTGACCTTTCTGAGGGCTTCCCGCTGATCACCACCAAGAAGTGCCATCTGCGCTCCATCATCCACGAGCTGCTGTGGTTCCTGCAGGGTGATACCAACATCGGATACCTGAAAGACAACGGTGTGCGGATCTGGGATGAGTGGGCCACCGCAGACGGTGAGCTCGGCCCTGTCTACGGCTACCAGTGGCGCTCCTGGCCCACCGCCGACGGCCGCCACATCGACCAGATAAAGGAGCTGGTGCACCAGCTCAAGACCCGCCCGGATTCCCGCCGCCTGATCGTCAGTGCCTGGAATCCTGCGGATCTGCCAGATGAAGGCGTGTCCCCGAGCGACAACGCCCGCGCTGGCAAAATGGCGCTGGCGCCCTGTCACGCCCTGTTCCAGTTCTATGTGGCGGATGGCAAGCTGTCGTGCCAGTTGTACCAGCGCAGCGCCGATATTTTCCTCGGTGTACCCTTCAATATTGCCTCCTACAGCCTGCTCACGCTGATGCTGGCGCAGGTGTGTGGTCTCAAGCCCGGGGACTTCGTGCACACTTTTGGTGATGCCCACCTCTATTCCAATCACGCCGAGCAGGTCGAGGAGCAGTTGTCCCGTCAGCCCCTGCCGCTGCCGCAGATGGTGTTGAACCCGGACGTAAAAGACCTGTTCGAGTTCCGCTTTGAAGATTTCGAGCTGCGGGGCTATGAGGCCCATCCCCACATTCCCGCACCGGTGGCGGTGTAATGGTGTTACATCAGGTGCCGCTGGCAATGATCGTCGCCACCGCGCGCAACCGCGCCATCGGTCGTGAGAACACTTTGCCCTGGCGGATTTCCGGGGACCTGCAGTTTTTCAAGCGCACCACCCTGGGTAAACCGGTGATCATGGGGCGCAAGACGTTTGAGTCCATCGGTCGTCCACTGCCCGGGCGCCAGAACATCGTCATCACCCGCAATCCCGCATGGAGCGCTGAGGGCGTGGCAGTGGCCGCATCCCTGGAGCTGGCGCTGGAACTGGCGCAGCAGGTGGCCGCACGCGACGGCGCTGAGGAAGTTATGGTGATCGGCGGGGCGGAGATCTACCGCCAGGCGATGCCACTGGCACGGCGTTTGTATGTCACGGAAGTGGATGCGGAGGTGGATGGAGACGCCTTCTTCCCGGTACTGGATAAAACCTGGCAGGAGTCCGGGCGGGATTGTTACCCGGCCTCGGAAAAGGATGAATACAACTACTGCTTAGTCCAGTACGACAGGTTTATTTAAAAACAAATTGACCAAAATTTACCCTTCCGGGTAGATTTGGTTGATTGTTGCACAGCGTAGCTTGCCGCAAATGTGTGCATGAAACCCGACGGTGTTACCGCGGTGTTACCCAGCTACACAGCTACGGCGAAGCAGTCAATCGGCATTTGAATAATCAAATCGGCTGTTTACAATGTGCGGCTCTTAGCTGTCTTCAAGCCAAAAACTACCGCGTTGTGGCAGCTAATTCATCGCGACCATGTTGTGAAATATCGAACCCACTGGGGGGTCTAATGAAAACCAAGCGATTCATGGCTGTGGCGCTGACCACTGCGCTGTCTGCCGGCGCACTGTACGGTAGCGTAGCCACTGCGGATACTCTGGATACCGTTCTGAAGGTTGGTGAGCAGAAAACTGCTGCCGCAACTGCATCTCAAAAGCGCATCGACAAGATCGCTCAGGAAACCTCTGACCTGCTGCAGCAGTTCAAGGTAGTGAACAAAGAGATCGACGGTCTGCGCGTGTACAACCGTCAGCTCGAAAAGCAGCTGGCTAACCAGCTGAGCGTGATCAAGGATCTGGACGAGTCCATCGACCAGGTAACCGTGATCGAGCGTCAAATCCAGCCCCTGATCCTGCGTATGCTGGACGGCCTGGAGCAGTTCATCGAACTGGATGCCCCCTTCAAGCTGGCCGAGCGTAAGGCCAACCTCGCAGGCGTGAAGAACAATATGGACCGTTCCGATATCACTGTAGCGGAGAAATTCCGTCAGGTGCTGGAACTGTACAACTTCGAAGCCGAATACGCGCGTAAGATCGACACCTACAACGACACCCTGAACGTAAATGGTCAGGATCGTGAAGTTAGCGTGCTTCAGGTCGGCCGTATCGCACTGGTAGCTCAGACCACCGACTCCAAAATCTCCCTGGCTTACGACAAAGCTCAGAAAGCATGGGTTGAGATCGACGCTGGCGAATACCGTCGCGCCATCCTGCAAGGTCTGAAAATCGCCAAGAAACAAGCTACCACCGACATCATGACTCTGCCGATTCCGGCTCCGGAGGCTGCGCAATGAAAACCATCGCCAAACGCGTATTAGCTGTAGCTGCCGCTGGTCTGATCAGCGTTTCCGCTGTAGCCCAAGACAAAGCTACCGACCTGGACCAGCTGCTGAAGATGGTTCAGAGCTCCAAGATCGCTGAATCCGCCGAGCACAAAAAGCGTGAAGACGACTTCCGTCGTCAAAAAGCTAACCAGGCCGGCCTGCTGAGCCAGGCTGAAAACACCCGCACTTCCGAAGAAGCCCGCTCTGCGGCGCTGGAGAAGAAGTACGAAGAGCAGGAACTGCTGGTTCAGCAGAAGCGTCAGCAGCTGGACGAGCGCCTCGGCTCTCTGAAAGAGCTGTTCGGCCACCTGACCTCTACCGCTGGTGACCTGCGCGCCAACCTGGACACCTCTCTGGTATCCGCCCAGTACCCGGGTCGCGCCGAGTTCCTCGATCAGCTGATCGACAAAATGAACTCCGCCACCAAACTGCCGACCATCCAGGAAATCGAGCGTCTGTGGTACGAACTGCAGCGTGAAACCGTGGAATCCGGCAAGATCGTCAAGTTCAACGGTACTGTGATCAAGCCCGATGGCGAGCAGACCGAGCAGGAAGTTGTGCGTGTTGGTAACTTCAACCTGGTTTCCAACGGCAAGTACCTGGAAATGAACGACAGCCTGAAAATGGCCGAGCTGATCCGTCAGCCCGACGGCAAGTTCCTGAGCATGGCTGCTGACCTGCAGGCTGCTACCAGTGGTTTCACTGCGTTCGGCGTTGACCCGACTGGTCCTACCGGCGGTTCCTACCTGAAGGCCATGATCAACAGCCCGAGCCTGGTTGAGCGTTGGCACCAGGGTGGCCCGGTTGGCTACGTAATCACCGCAGTAGGTGTGGTTGCAGTTCTGCTGGCTATCTGGCGTCTGCTGGTGCTGTCCGGTGTGAACTCCAAGGTTAATGCCCAGCTGCGCTCTTCCACTCCGAACACCAACAACCCGCTGGGTCGTGTTCTGGCTGTGGCCGAAGAGAACAAAGGCATTGACGGCGAGACCCTGGAACTGAAGATGGAAGAAGCGGTGCTGAAAGAGCGTCCGGCCATCGAATCCGGTCTGAACCTGCTGAAGATCATCGCCATGGTGGCCCCGCTGCTGGGTCTGCTGGGTACCGTTACCGGTATGATCGTTACCTTCCAGGCGATCACCATCTTCGGCGCGGGCGATCCCAAGGCTATGGCCGGCGGTATCTCCTCTGCACTGGTAACCACCGTTCTGGGTCTGGTCGTGGCTATCCCGACCGTGCTGCTGCACACCATCGTGAACGGCCGTGCCAAGCGTATCCTGCACATTCTGGACGAACAGAGTGCCGGTATCATTGCAGAAAACGCTGAGCGTAAATAAGAGGAGGCGGCAACATGCACGCATTGAATGACGCATGGGCCGCCGTCAACGCCTTTATGGCGTCGGGCGGGCCAGTACTACTCCTGATCGCCGGCCTGACCTTCTTCATGTGGACGCTGATTTTCGAGCGGGTCTTTTACTTCAAGGGTGGTCTGAAGCGCGATGTTCAGACCGCTATGGACGCCTGGGAGGCGCGCCCCGAGCGCAAATCCTGGAATGCCCACCAGATCCGTCATGCACTGATTTCCCGGGTATCCGAGAAGATCGACAGCAATATGGACATGATCCAGACCTGTGTTGCCCTGGCGCCGTTGTTCGGCCTGCTGGGCACCGTATGGGGCATGATCAACGTGTTCGAAGTGCTCGCGATCACCGGTGGTGGTGATGCAAAGCAAATGGCCAGCGGTGTATCCATGGCCACCATCCCGACAATGGCGGGTATGGTGACCGCACTGTCTGGGGTGTTTGCCAACACCTACATCACCCGTACCGCGCAGCGCGAGACTCAGCTGCTGGCAGACCATCTGACGATGGATCACTGACGGCACCACAATAAAGGTGTGCGGGTGCTGTTCTCAGGAATAGGCCCCGCAGACCGGAAGGTTTAGCCAATTCAGGGAGTTTTCACTAACACTTAGGGTGCAGTGAGAACTCCACAAGGCCAAATCTCGCTATTAGCATTTCGCTAGAGAGAGTTGCAATGAGCAGAAAACAGACTACGGCAGAAGAAGAAGGCCAAGCGATTGACCTCACGCCCATGCTGGACGTGGTGTTCATCATGCTGATCTTCTTCATCGTCACCGCGACCTTTATCAAGGAGCCAGGCGTCGATGTTGTTAAGCCGGAAGCGACAACCGCTGAACTCAAAGCCGCCTCTATTCTGGTAGCGATTAACGACAACAACGAAATCTGGATTGCCAAAGAGCAAGTAGATGACCGCCTGGTGAAAAACACCCTGGAGCGTCTCTACGCAGAAAACCCGAAAGGGTGGTTGGTAATTCAGCCCGATAAAAAGGCGAGTATCGAGAAGGTTGCCCTGATCGCGGACGCGGCCAGGAAGATCGGAATCGAGAAAGTGTCGGTCGCTACAGAGAAGAGTTAACAGCTATGAACCCGGTAAGACTAGTTGGGGCGGGTGCGCTGGCGGTAGCCACCACTTTTGCCCTGATCTTCACCATGCATCAGCTGATTGAAGCCAACATGAAAGCTCCTGAGGAAGAGGAGCAGATCAAGGTGGCCGACATCGTGATGCCGGAACAGAAGATCGAAACCCAATACGATACCAGCAAGCCGGACAAGCCTGACGAGCCCGAGCAGCCGCCGCCCGATATGCCGGAGCCGGAATTTGACCAGCCGGATGTGGACAATGCGTTGAACATGTCCGCGCCGAGGGCAAATGCCGACCTGAAGGTGGGTGGTATCGGCGGTTTCGCCACCGAAGGTGACTACCTGCCGATCGTTAAGGTTCAGCCGGAGTATCCGCGCCGCGCACTGCAACGCGGTATCGAAGGCTGGGTGGTTGTTGAATACACCGTGACCAAAAACGGTTCTGTACGTGACCCGATTGTGGTGGAAGCCTTCACTCTGGATGGCAACCCGACCACTATCTTCAACAGCGCTGCCGTGAAGTCAGCCCTGAAGTACAAGTACAAGCCGCGGGTTGTTGACGGTGAGCCGATTGAAGTGCCTGGTGTAAAAACCAAGATCAGCTTCAACCTGGCCAAGAACTGATAGGGGACGCATATGAACATGACGACCGTGACGAAAGGCCTGTCCAAACTCGTCCTGCGCACGTCCGTAGCGCTGCCCCTGTTGCTGGCACCGGCCGTGAGTGTGACCGTACTGGAAGCCGTCGGCGTATCCGGTTCCTTTGCCCAGGCGCAGGCCGCCGAGCAGAAGACCCGCAAGACCCCGGCCATGCGTGAAAGTGCGTTCAAATACCTGGGCAAGGCACAGGAAGCTGCGGAAGCGCAGAACTTCCAGGGTGCTTTGGCGGCGCTGAAGGAAATGGAAGCCGGTAAGGACAAACTGAACGGCTACGAAGCCGCGCAGATGTACTACTTCTACGGCTACGTTTACTACAGCATGGAGAACTATAAGCAGGCGATTGCTTACTACCAGAAAGTGCTGCAGCAGGGTGAAGAAAACCTGCCGGTAGCGCTGGAAGTGGGGACCCTGCTGACCATCGCCCAGTTGTACTTCGTGACCGAAGACTACAAGCAGGCAGTGAACTACCTGAACAAGTGGTTTGCTGTTGCCGACAACATCAACGCGGACTCCTACGCCCTGCGCGCCCAGGCATACTACCAGTTGGGTGACAACGCCAAGGCACTTGCCGATATGAACAAAGCCGTGTCTATGTTCGAAAAGGAAGGCAAGATACCGAAGGAGAACTGGTACGGCTTGCAGCGTTTCTTGTACTACGATAAGAACGACTACAAGCAGGTCACCAATATCCTTGAGAAGCTGGTGAAGCACTACCCGAAAGGGGAGTACTACAAGCAGCTGGCAGGTATGTACGGCGAACTGAAGCGTGAAGACGATATGCTTCACATGATGGAAGCCGCTTACATTGCCGGTGCCCTGCAGAAAGAGAAAGAGCTGTTGAACATGGCTTATCTCTACATGGGCGCGGAAATGCCGTACAAGGGTGCCAAGGTCATCGACAAGGGCATCAAGGAGAAGAAGATCGAGCGCACCTCCAAGAATCTGGAAACCCTGGCTCAGGCGTACCAGATGGCTCAGGAGCTGCAGAAGTCGATCCCCGAGCTGGAAGCAGCTGCCAGCATGTCTGACAAGGGTGATATCTACTCGCGTCTGGCCGGTATTTACCTGGACCTGGACAAGAACGATAAAGCCGTAGACATGGGCGCGAAAGCGCTGAAGAAGGGCGGTATCAAGCGCCCGGATCAGCTCTACATCGTACTGGGTATGGCCAACGCCAACCTGAAGAAGTACGACGACTCCTTGAAGTTCTTCAAGAAAGCACTGGATGACAAACGCTCCGAGAAGTTTGCCAAACAGTGGATCACTTTCGTAGAAAGTGAACAGGAGCGGGAAAAGCAGCTGGCAATGTAATCAATACATCTGCCGGAGGTTTGATCCGAGCCAGAAAGGCCGCACTGAGTGCGGCCTTTTTTTTTGCCTGTAATTTACCTATTGCTGGCGCAAATATAGACAATTATTGAGAATTATTTGCACTTTCGCCCAAATCAACTAAATACTGAAAGTAGCTGATCAGCTTTTTCCTCCGCGCCACTGCATGCGAGCTGGCGCGACCTTTCAACACCTGAAAATAAAAAGGAGAGGTGTTTATGGAACAGGCTTATCCGCTCAATTCCAGTCCTCAATTTTCCAATCCAATATCCATACCCCTGAAATCAGCGCAGTTGTTGCGCAGCGGCGGTTTTGCGCTCGGTGTAACCGGTTTGCTCGTGTTTGGGATGACGCAGCTCATCGCGACAGACTATCGGGCGCCGGTGGATGAACCGCCAGCGGTTATTGCACCGATCCACATGCCGAAGGTAACGCCCACGGTGCATAAGTCAGACCCGGTGCTGAAGCCACAAGAGATACCCCCACCGCTGCCAAGGGTGCAGGTGAATCGCCAGGTTGAAGCCGAGGATTTGCCCACAGGGATAAATGCACCGGTGGTTGGTGGCGAAAAACATGGCCCGATAGCAGTGAATGCTGATCCGTTGCCCATCTACAAACCCGCGCCGCAGTACCCGCGTCGCGCCCTGGCGCGGGGAATCGAGGGCTATGTGGTAGTTGAGTTCACCATCACCAAAAACGGCAGTGTGAGAGATCCGTTTGTGGTTGGTGGCTACGACAGCGCGGGCCTGCCCACGGATGTATTCAACGGTGCAGCGCTGAATGCGGTGGAACGCTTCAAATACCGCCCGCCGATGTCCGAGGGGCAGGCGGTGGAACAGCACGGGGTGCGCAACCGCATCTCTTTCAAATTGGCTCAATAACGGGAGGTGCATAAAAAAATAGCGGGCATTGCCCGCTATTTTTTTCAGAAGGGAGATCAATCGATCTCGCGCACTGCCCCCCGGTCGGCGCTGGTGGCGAGCAGGGCGTAGGCCTTGAGTGCCTTGCTGACCTTGCGCGGGCGGGGCTTGGCCGGTTTCCAGCCGTCGGCGCCCTTGTGGTTCATGGCCTCGCGGCGGCGGTGCCATTCTGCCTCCGGAATATCCACTTCGATCAGACGGTTGGGGATATCGATGCGCACGAGGTCGCCATCCTGCACCAGGCCGATATTGCCGCCGCCGGCTGCTTCCGGGGACACGTGGCCGATGGAGAGGCCGGAGGTGCCACCGGAGAAACGGCCATCGGTGATCAGGGCGCAGGATTTACCCAGCCCCTTGGATTTCAGGTAACTGGTGGGGTAGAGCATTTCCTGCATGCCGGGACCGCCCTTGGGGCCCTCGTAGCGCACGATCACCGCTTCCCCTTCCTTCACCTTGCCCGCAAGAATATTTGCCACCGCGTCTTCCTGGCTCTCGACGATGTGCGCCGGGCCCTCGAAGTGCCACAGCTCTTCTTCCACGCCGGAGGTTTTCACCACGCAGCCATCCGGCGCCAGATTGCCGAACAGCACCGCGAGACCGCCCTCCTGTGAGTAAGCGTGCTCGACGGAGCGGATACAGCCGTTCTCGCGGTCCCCGTCCAGATTGTTCCAGCGGCAGTCCTGGCTGAAGGCCTGCTGGGTGGGAATGCCCGCAGGACCGGCGCGGAAGAATTTATGCACTTCCGCATTGTCGGTACGGCGGATATCCCACTCTTCCAGCGCTTCGCGGAAGGTGCGGCTGTGTACCGTGGGCAGGCTGGCGTCGAACAGGCCGCCGGCTTCCAGCTCGCCGAGAATCGACATCACGCCACCGGCGCGGTGCACATCCTCGATATGGTATTTCTGAGTATTCGGCGCCACCTTGCACAGCTGCGGGATCTTGCGCGACAGCCGGTCGATATCCGCGAGGGTGAAGTCCACCTCGCCTTCCTGGGCCGCGGCCAGCAGGTGCAGGATGGTGTTGGTGGAACCGCCCATGGCGATGTCCAGTGCCATGGCGTTGTTGAACGCGGCGCGGCTGGCGATGGAGCGCGGCAGGGCTGAGAGGTCGTCCTCTTCGTAGTAACGCTTGGCCAGCGCGACAATCTCGCGGCCTGCACGGAGGAACAGTTGTTCGCGATCCGCGTGGGTGGCGAGCATGGTGCCGTTGCCGGGCAGCGACAGACCCAGCGCCTCGGTCAGGCAGTTCATGGAGTTGGCGGTGAACATGCCGGAACAGGAGCCGCAGGTAGGGCAGGCAGAGCGCTCGTACTCCGCCACCTGTTCGTCGGAGGCGGAGTCGGTGGCGGCGATAACCATCGCATCCACCAGGTCCAGCTTGTGGTCGGCGAGCTTGGTCTTGCCCGCTTCCATGGGGCCGCCGGAAACGAAGATCACCGGGATATTCAGGCGCAGCGCGGCCATCAGCATGCCGGGGGTAATCTTGTCGCAGTTGGAGATACACACCAGCGCATCGGCGCAGTGGGCGTTGACCATGTACTCCACCGAATCCGCGATGATCTCGCGGCTGGGCAGGCTGTAGAGCATACCGTCGTGGCCCATGGCGATACCGTCGTCCACGGCGATGGTGTTGAACTCCTTCGCCACGCCGCCGGCTTTTTCGATCTCCCGCGCCACCAGCTGGCCCATATCTTTCAGGTGCACGTGTCCGGGCACAAACTGGGTAAACGAGTTGGCCACGGCGATGATGGGCTTGTGGAAATCTTCATCCTTCATGCCGGTGGCGCGCCACAGGGCGCGGGCGCCGGCCATGTTACGGCCGGCGGTGGAGGTGCGGGAGCGGTACTGAGGCATAGTGATTCGCGTTGTTCTGATAAATGACAGCATTCAGTAAAAACGGCCGCCCGGATTGCGGGCGGGAAGCGCGACAGCGTAGCAAAATGCAAGGAGTTTTGCGCGGTTGCCGGCCGACGGGGAAAACCGCGCATGGTCTGTCCGAAAAGTTTGCTGGTCTCGGCAAACCTATTGCTTGGTGAGCCGCTTGCGCAAAACACGGGAGTTGCGCTGGATGTTGTACAGGGACTTACGGGTGGCGGGCAGGTCGCTCACTTCCACCTGGGTAAACCCGTGCTCGATAAACCAGTGTTCGGTCTGGGTGGTGAGCACGAAGATCTCCGGCAGATCCAGTGCCTTCGCCTGTCGCTCCATATGCTGCAACAGCTTGGCGCCGCGGCCGCCGCCGCGGAATTCCGGGTGAATCGCCACACAGGCAATCTCTGCGGCAATGGTGTCGCCCTGTTCGTCCAGAATCGGATACAGCGCGGCGCAGGCCACGGTGGTGCCATCCACTTCCACCAGGGTGAAATGATCGATTTCCGCCTCGAGCTTTTCCCGAGAGCGGCGCACCAGAATGCCCTGTTTTTCCAGCGGCCGGATCAGGCCGAGGATACCGCCCACATCGTTGATCCGTGCGCGCCGCACAACTTCGTAGCTGTCGCGATAGATCATGGTGCCGGTGCCCTCGCGGCTGAACAACTCCTGCAGCAGCGCGCCATCCTCTGCGTAGCTCAGCAGGTGCGCGCGGGGGGTGCCCGCATTACAGGCGGCGAGCGCGCAGTTCAGGGTCTCACTGTCGATGGCCTCCGCGGCTTCTTCCGCCTGATTGATGCTGAGGTCGTATACCGCCTCACCATCGATCTCGAGGAACGGCTGGTCGCGGAACAGGATCAGTTTTTCCGCCTTGAGCGCCTTGGCGGCCTCAGCGGCGAGATCCAGATAGTTGAGGCTGAACAGCTCGCCAGTGAGCGACGTGCCCAGCGGCGAAAGCACCACCAGCGAGCTCTCGTCCAGGGCGCGGGTAATGGCCGGCACCTCCATGCGCCGCACCTTGCCGGTCCAGCCCATATCGGTACCGTCGATAATGCCGACAGGACGCGCGGTGACGAAGTTGCCGGAAATCACCTTCAGCGCGGAACGCGCCATGGGGGAATCCGGTAGCCCCTGGGAAAACGCGGCCTCGATTTCGAAGCGCAGTTTGCCGATGGCGGCCTTGATGATTTCCAGGGTGTCGCGGTCGCTGATGCGGGTATTGCCGTAAAAACGGCTCTGGATGCCGGTGCTCTCCAGGGCGCGATTCACCTGCGCGCGCGCGCCGTGCACCACCACCAGGCGCATGCCGAGGCTGATCAGCAGCGTCAGGTCGTGCACCAGGTTGCGGAAATTTTCGTGCTCAAAGCCCTCTCCGGGAATCGCAACCACCAGGGTTCGCCCGCGCAAGTCGTTGATGTAGGGCGCGGCGTTTCGGAACCAATTGAGAGTTGAGTTTTCGGTATCCACTATCTCTTCGCTTCAGCAGGTGAATTCGTTAGGGGTGCAATATACCGCATTTTCTGCGGACACCTATCTTTGCTGGAGGCAAAAGCGCCCAATCATCTGTTTCAGAATGTCCACCATCGGATCAATGCGCTCGAGACCCAGGTATTCATCCGGCTGGTGCGCCTGGTCGATATCACCGGGGCCGAGCACGATGGTCTGCATCCCCAGCTTCTGTAGAAAGGGCGCCTCGGTGGCGAAGGCGACGCTTTCCGCACTGTGGCCGGTCAGCTGTTCCGCCACTTTCACCAGCTCCGATTGTGCCGGCTCCTCATAGGGCTCCACATCGCCGATCAACGGCACCAGTTCGAATGAAATTTTCTCGCCCTGAATGCAGTTCTTCAGGCGCTGGTGCAATTCTCCGCGCAGCTCCTCCATGGGCATCCCCGGCAGCGGGCGCAGGTCGAACTGCAGTTCGGTGTGGCCGCAGATACGGTTGGGATTGTCGCCGCCGTGAATGCAGCCGAGATTCAGCGTCGGCACCTGCACCGCAAAACCGGGATTCCGGTAGCGGCTCTGCCACTCGCTGCGCAGTTTTAGAATTTCCCCCATGGCACCGTGCATGGCTTCCAGGGCACTGGCGCCGTATTCTGGGTTCGACGAGTGACCCGCCTGGCCGGTGATACGCAGCGCATGCATCATCATGCCCTTGTGCATACGAATCGGCTTGAGCCCGGTGGGTTCACCGATGATGGCGTAACGGGCTTTCGGGATACCGGCTTTTACCAGCGCGCGGGCGCCGGCCATCGAGGTTTCCTCGTCGGCGGTGGCGAGAATAATCAGCGGCTGCTGCAGTGGCTTGTCGACAAAGGCCTTGGCCGCTTCGATCGCGATAGGAAAAAAGCCCTTCATATCGGTGCTGCCGAGACCGTAGAAACGGTTGTCGCGCTCGCTGAGCTTGAACGGATCCGACTGCCAGCGGTTGTCATCGTAAGGCACGGTATCGGTATGGCCGGAGAGCACCAGCCCGCCATCGCCGCGGCCGAGTGTGGCGATGAGATTGGCTTTATGCAGCTGGCCGTCGATGGGCATGATCTGCACTTCAAAGCCGAGAGTGTCCAGCCATGCCGCCAGCAGATCGATGACACCGCGGTTGCCCATGTCGAGCTTGGGGTTGGTGGCACTGACGCTCGGGCTGGCGACCAGTTGCTGTAATTGTTGCTGCAACGAGGGCAGCGTACGGGCGTTCATGGTGACGATCCTTGCTTGAACAATTTTGGGGTTTACCGGCGCTTACTGTGCCACTCGCTGAGAACAACAGCGACAAGAATCAGCAGGCCGCCGGCGAGCAGTCGCGGCAGGTCCGCATCGCGATTCCATATCAGCAGGTTTACCAACAGCCCCGCCGGAATCAGCACGTTGTTCATTGCCGCGAGGGTGCCTGGGGAAACCTGTGTTGCGCCCTTGTTCCAGAGAAAATAGCCCACTCCCGAGGCTACGGCACCGAGCCATACCAGCACACCCCACTGGGCCACATTTGATGGATATTTGGGGGCACCGAGCGCGACCCAGGCGATGCTGGCCACAATGCTGGCGCCGATAAAAAACCAGCCGAAGGTCTGCCGCGGCGGCAGTGGTTCCGTGCGCGCGCGGGAGGATTGCATAAACTGCCTGTAGGCCACCTGGCCTGTGGCGAAGCACAGGTTGGCGCCCTGCACAACCAAAAAGCCTTTCCAGTAGTCGCCGCTCAGGTCGTTCCAGCGGATGATCGCGGCACCTATGACGGCGATAGCGGCCACCAGCAGGTTCCAAAAGGAGAATCGCCGCGCCAGCAGGTCGTAGATCAGCGCGATATACACCGGGGTGAAAATGGTGAACAGCAGTACCTCGGGCACGCTGAGCAGCAGGAACGACTGGTAGTAGAACAGGTACATGAGCCCCAGCTGTACGGCACCGATGGCCATCAGTGTGAGCGCGGTACGCGGCGGTGTGCGCCAGTTGAGAAATGGCAGGAATACCAGGGTGGCGAGCAGCACCCGGGTGAGCACGGAAAAATAGCTGTCGACCTGGCCGGCGAGATAGACGCCGATCAGACTGAAGGAAAAGGCCCACAGCAGGGTAACGAGTATCAGCAGTAGCATGATTGGAAAAATACTTTGGTGAATATGCAGGCGGATTACAAATCGCTGGCGGCGTTAGCGCAACTCTGTGAGCGCTTGAAAAAAGTCCGCGCCTTCAGTTTCAACGCCAGCAATGGTCCGGGATCGAAAACCAACTGGCGCGGGCACGGGCGCGGCGAAGTGAGTGTTACCAGCTTCGGCGCCCATATTGTGTTCGATGAGCTGGCGGAATTTACCGATGCCGACGGCCATAAAGTCTCACTGCAAAACCGCTACCGCTGGACCCGCTGCCTCGACTCTGTGCGCCTGGAACATTTGCGCCGGGAAACTCCGGTGCTGCTGTTTAACCTGGTACCGGTCACCGAGCATGGCTTCCGCCATCAGGCACCACATCTGTGCGGCGACGATACCTACACCGCCGAGCTCCTGCTACACAGCGATAAAATCGAGTTGATCTGGCAGATCCACGGCCCGCGCAAGAACGAGCGTCTGCACTACCACTACTGGTAGTGCCTGCATTGCTATCGTCCCAGCCTCCCGCCTTTACAAGCCACAATGCCAATCTGTTGCGATGAGCGCCCCTGCTTTTGCGGTCAAATCAGGATACGCTCTCGGTGGTGCAAACTGGCGCCGCGCCAGAACTAAATAATGCTGCTGGCAGATGTGGGGAGAGATTTCATGCCGACCAAACGCCAATTACTCAAAGCTGCTGCACTGCTGGCGGTTACTCCGGGGCTGCCACTGCGTGCGGCAGAATCGCCGGCAAAAGAGAACAAGCCCGAGTCCCTGCTCGCGGGCGTAAAGCCAATTAGCATCGCCGAGCGGCAGGCGCGAGTGGCGCGGGCCCAGCAGCTGATGCAACAGTACGGTATCGACGCCATTGTGCTCGAGCCGGGGGCGGCGATGCTGTATTTCACCGGTATCCGCTGGTGGCGTTCCGAGCGCCTGACCTGTGTGGTCATTCCCCGGCGCGGTGATATCGCGGTGGTGACCCCCTTCTTCGAAGAGCCTTCCGTGCGTGAGTCGATGACCTTTGGCGAGGATGTGCGCACCTGGAATGAACACGAAAGCCCGTTTACGCGCATCGCCGGGGTGTTGAAAGACCGGGGCTTCAAATCCGGTGTCATTGGTCTCGAGGCCACGGTGCGCTGGTTTGTGGCCGATGGCATTCGCGATGCGCTGCCATCGTTCAAGCTGGTGAGCGCAGACCCGGTTACCCGCGGCTGCCGTATGCAGAAGAGCCCGGCGGAGCTGGCGCTGATGAAAAAGGCCAATGAGATTACCCTCGCTGCCTACGGCATGGTGTGGGATCAGCTGCGCCCGGGCATGACGCCGGCGGACGTGAACCAGAAAATGCAGGCTGCGCAGAGCGCACTGGGCGGGCAGGGTGTCTGGACCATGGCCCTGTTCGGCGAGGCCAGCGCCTATCCTCACGGCACCGATCAGCCGCAACAAATCCGCGAGGGTCAGATTGTGCTGATGGATTGCGGTTGCAGTGTCGAGGGTTACCAGTCTGATATTTCGCGGACCTTTGTCTACGGTGAGCCCAGCAAGAAACAGCAGCAGATCTGGCAGCTGGTGCGGGAGGGGCAGAACGTGGCGTTCGAGGCGGCCAAACTCGGCGCCCCGGCGGGCAGCATCGACGATGCGGTGCGGGCGTTTTACCTGAAGCATGGTTTCGGGCCCGACTACCGCCTGCCCGGGCTTTCCCACCGCACCGGACACGGCATCGGCATGGAGGGGCATGAGCCGGTGAACTTCGTACGCGGGGAGAAAACCGAGCTGGCGCCCGGCATGTGTTTTTCCAATGAACCGGGCCTCTATCTCCCCGGTGAGTTCGGCGTGCGCCTGGAGGATTGCCTGTACATGACCGCCGATGGCCCCGCCTGGTTTACCGTGCCTCCGGAAAGTCTTACCAGCCCTCTGGGGCGTCTGGGGTAACTCTTTCTGAAGTTACCCTTGGGGGCGCGGGCGGAAGAAGGTCGCCCACTCCCCCCCACCCTTCATTTCTGTTTCCCGCCTCGATCAAAGGCTGATCTGGCCGCGCAGGTACGTGACCGCGCGCCCGCGCATCAGCACGCGCCCGCCTGCCAGTTCGCAATCCAGGTCGCCGCCACGGGGCGAGATCTGTTTGGCCTTGAGGCGGGTTTTATCCAGCTTCTGCGCCCAGAACGGCACTAGCCGGGTGTGCGCGGAGCCGGTCACCGGGTCTTCGTCGATACCAATGGCGGGGGAGAAGAAGCGGCTGACGAAGTCGCAGTCAAATCCTTCGCCCGGCGCGGTGCAGATCAGGCCCTTGTAGGGCAGCTTCAACAGCGCACGCATATCCGGTGACAGGCCGGCAACCACCTCGGCGGAGGTAAACTCCAGCAGCAGCTGGTCGTCGGAGCCGGCCACTTCCAGTGCGCATAAAGGCGCCGCACCAAGGGCCTGTGCATAGTTTTCCGTCAGCGGGATTTCGCGGTTTACCTGTGCCGGGAAGTCCAGTGTCAGCAGCTCGCCCTCATAGCGCACGATCAGCTCGCCGCTGCGGGTATAAAAGTGAATTTCCGCCTCGGTAAAGCCCAGTTCCGTCCACAGCAGGTGTGCGGTGACCAGGGTGGCATGGCCGCACAATGGGACTTCTTCGCCGGGGGTGAACCAGCGCAGCTCGAAACCGTTGCCGGCGGGTACCGTAAAGGCGGTTTCCGCGAGATTGTTTTCCGCGGCGATCTGCTGCAGTAGCTGGTCGTCTAGCCAGCGGGTCAGGGGTATATAGGCAGCGGGGTTGCCTTTGAACAGTTCGGAGGTGAAGGCGTCGGCCTGGTAGATGGGCAGTTGCATGGTAAGTTGCATGGGAGTTTCCTTCTCTCAAATGCCGGAAATAAAACCAATAAAAAAGGGAGCACGAGGCTCCCTTTTTAACAGGTGAAGTCGGCAGCGGCTATTGCCAGCCAAACACACCCTTGAAGAAGAAGAAGAACAGGATCGCCAGACCGGCGCCCGCGGGCAGGGTGACAATCCAGGAGGCGACGATGGTGGTGATCATGCGCAGGTTTAGTGCGCCGATACCGCGCGCCAGGCCCACGCCGAGCACCGCGCCGACGAGAGTGTGGGTGGTAGAGATCGGCAGACCGGTGCCGGAGGCCAGCACCACGGTGGAGGCGGCGCCCAGCTCGGCGGCGAAACCGCGGCTCGGGGTCAGCTCGGTGATCTTCTGGCCGATGGTGGCCATCACCTTGAAGCCGTAGGTGGCGAGACCCACCACGATACCGATACCCCCCAGCAGCAGGATCCATGACGGCATAACGGCCTTGGCAGTCACTGCACCCTGTTGCACGGTGTTGACGATCGCCGCCAGCGGGCCGACCGCATTGGCCACGTCGTTGGAACCGTGGGCAAACGCCATGGCACAGGCGGTGAAGATCATCAGGATGGCGAACACGCGCTCCACGTTGGCGAAACGGTTGCCGCGCTCGCGCTCAGGATCGCGCTTGATGCGTTTGATCATCGCCATACCCACGCCCATCACGATCAGGCCCGCAACACCGGCAATCAGCGCATCCTGCCAGAAGCTCAGCTTGATATTGGCATCGGCCAGCACGTGCTTGAGACCCTTTGTCAGCGTCACCATGGCGATCATCCAGCCCACTGCGAACATGTAGATCGGGATGTAGCGCTTGGCGTTGGTGAAGGGATCTTCGGTATTGAGGATCAGGCGCTGTACGCTTCTAAACAGCAGGAACGAGAAGGTGCCCGCCAACACCGGGGATACCACCCAGCTGGCGACGATGCTGCCCACCTTGCCCCAGGCCACCGCGTCCACGGAAATGCCCACCGCAGAGAAGCCGACAATGGCGCCGACGATGGAGTGGGTGGTGGAAACCGGCCAGCCGAGGATACTCGCGATCATCAGCCAGGTGCCCGCAGCCAACAGGGCGGAGAGCATGCCGTAGATCAGCAGTTCCGGTTTATCGGTAAACAGGTCCGGAGAGATGATTCCCTTGCGGATGGTTGCGGTCACTTCGCCGCCGGCCAGGTAGGCACCGGCGAATTCGAAGATCATGGCGATAATGATCGCCTGCTTGATGGTCAGCGCGCGGGAACCCACAGAGGTTCCCATGGCGTTGGCCACGTCGTTTGCGCCCACGCCCCAAGCCATAAAGAAGCCGAAGACGCAGGCCAGAATCAGAAAGATGTGGCCGTACTGAGCAATGATATCCATGGAGCTTCCCCTTTAACGTGCCAGCAACAGCTGTAGCCGGTTGCCGACAGCGTGCGCGCGGTCGGCCAGGTCGCCGACCCACTCGATAACGCGATAGAGGAAAATCACGTCCACGGGAGGCAGTTCTTTTTCGATCTTGAACAGGGCGGAGCGCACCTGTACTTCGAGCTTGTCGGACTTGCGCTCGAGCTCGTCCAGCTCTTCGGTCATGCGCTGGGCGATATCCACTTCGCGACCGGCGAAGCCGGACTCCAGCAGTTCGTCCAGTTCGTTGATGGCGGTGAGCGCCTGGGCGGAGGCGGCCACGGCACTTTCCACGAAGGTGGTCATCATGGCCTGCAGCGCTTCCGGCACTTCCATCTGGCGGCCAATGGCGAGGCCGGCGATGTCCTGGGCGGTGTTGGCCACTTCGTCCTGGGCGTGCAGCAGTTCCAGCAGGTCGGTGCGGGACACCGGCATGAACAAGCTGTCCGGCAGGTGCAGGCGCAGGTCTTTCTTGATGTCGTCGGCGCGATTCTCGGTGGCGGAAATGCGCTGCTGGATGGTTTTAGCAGTGGTGTAGTCGCCCTGCATAAGGGCTTCAAAGAATGGCACCAGATCCGCTGACGCCTTGTGGGCAGTCGCCATGTGCTCCTTGATGGGCTTGATCGGCGAGCGGCCGAACAGGTTGGCGATATTGGACAGGGGCATGGTTTGTTCCTTTTTCCGGTCCTGACAGTTGGTCGAAAAGCCACCGCGGGTGGCCAAATTTGGCGGCATGGTACCCCAACATCTGTCGAGGGCACAGTGACGCTTTGGTTTCGAGGATTTTCAGCGGACCTGCCGCACTGTTGCCGTCCGCTATAAGAGCTACAATGCGCCTTCACAATAAGCGTAGACGGGTGCAAGGATATGGCTGTGAGCAAAATGGCGGACCGGATTCTCGACCTGCCGGGGTTGCTGGAAGACCTGGTAAGCCAGGGGTATATCAGTCGCCCGGATGCCAACCGCCTGATCGGTACCCCGCGCACTGCCGAGCAGGCGCAGATGCACCCGCTCACCTATATCGCCAGCTGCGAGCTGCCCAACCTGAAAAAGCCGGGCAAGGCGCTGGACGCGGCAACGCTAACCCAGTGGCTGGCGGACACTTCCTCCCACGGCCTCTACCATATCGATCCGCTCAAGGTAAATGTGGCGGCGGTGACCGAGGTGATGAGTTTCCAGTTTGCCAAGCGCCACCAGATCCTGTGTGTGGAAGCGAGCAAGGAGATGCTGCTGGTGGCCACGGCCCAGCCCTACACCGCTGGCTGGGAAGAGCAGCTGGAGCACACCAGCGGGCGCACCGTGCAGCGGGTGGTGGCGGACCCGGCGGATATCAAACGCTACTGCACCGAGTTTTACTCCCTGGCCCACTCCATCACCGGTGCCAGCGGTCTCAAGGGCACCTCTGGTGCCAACAACTTCGAGCAGCTGCTGGAACTCGGCAACCTCAAGGACCCGGAAGCCAACGACCAGCACATCGTCAATATCGTCGACTGGCTGCTGCAGCACGCCTTCGACCAGCGCGCCAGTGACATCCATATCGAACCGCGCCGGGATATCGGGCGTATCCGCTTCCGCATCGACGGCATCCTGCACCCGATTCACGAGCTGCCGGATGCGGTGAACGCCGCCGTCACCAGCCGCCTGAAAATCCTCGGGCGCATGAATGTGGCGGAAAAGCGCAAGCCCCAGGACGGGCGCATCAAGACCAAGCGCCCGGACGGCAGTGAGGTGGAACTGCGACTCTCCACCCTGCCCACCGCCTTCGGCGAGAAACTGGTGATGCGGATTTTCGACCCCGAGGTGCTGGCGCGCTCCTACAATGACCTTGGTCTCGCCGGTGACGACCTTGAACGCTGGCAGACCATGCTCGGCCGTCCCAACGGTATTGTGCTGGTGACCGGTCCCACCGGATCCGGTAAAACCACCACCCTGTATACGGCGCTCAAACAGCTGGCCTCCACCGAGGTGAACGTCTCCACCATTGAAGACCCTATCGAAATGGTGGAAGAGAGTTTCAACCAGACCCAGGTGCACCACAGTATCGGCCTGGATTTCGCCGCCGGTATCCGCACCCTGATGCGCCAGGACCCGGACATCATCATGGTGGGGGAGATCCGCGACCTGGAAACCGCACAGATGGCGGTGCAGGCGGCGCTCACCGGCCACCTGGTGATTTCCACCCTG
>NZ_DATCMV010000120.1:0-50564 GCF_036563125.1 Microbulbifer sp. | reverse complement strand
AGAGAATTTTTTTTGAATAAATTATTCTTTGGTGGTGAGGTGTTAGGTTAAAATATGTGCTCGTAAAGAAAGTCTGGCGTTCCAAGGGCTTAAAGGGTTTTCCCTGATGAAAATTAAAAACATATTTGTCTGCCTGTTGGGGGCAGCTGTTGCCGTCGTCGCACTTTCTGCTTGTGATCAGACTCCACAGAGTGCAGCTGGATCGTACGTAACATCCCTTGCTTCGATCTCAGTGCCGGAATATGTCAGCGATGTGCCAGGTGTTACTGAGTCCATGTTGGGGGTGGGGTTTTGGCAGCATCGCCTGATCGATGATCTTGTACGTTTGTCCGAGTCTCAGATCCATGATCTAAATGCCGCAAGTTTTTCCAGCGACCCGAACATGTTTCAGTTGGACGACTTCCCGAGTGTTATGTCGAAGGCAGAAGTGGTTTCGCTGATTGACCGAGTTAGTCAGCCCGCATCCTCTCCACGGGTATTTCCTGATGGACGCAGCGTTGAGCCTGCAGACTATGCAGAACTTGCGCAGGCGGTAGATCGGGAGGCGCTGCCGGAGGACGTTGCAGTGCAGTGGGGGCTGGTTGTCGAGCGTGTGAGCATGCGCAGTTTTCCGACCCAACGCCGCATACTGAAAAATATCGATGACCAGGATCTGGATCGATTTCAGGAGACCGGCGCGTTTCCGGGGCAGCGTCTCGCGATCCTGCATGAAAGCGCAGACGGGGAATGGTGGTTCGCGGTGAATTATCACTACGCGGCCTGGATACCGAAGCGTGCAGTAGCCGTCGGCGAGCGCGATGAAATCAACCGCTGGTTCCATAAACAGCCGCGGCTTACGGTAACCGGTGCTCAAGTGCGCACAAATTTCAATCCTGAGGAAGCGCGCACTTCCGAAGTTGTTCTCGATATGGGCGTTTCGCTGCCGCTGTTGAGTGCCGCTGACGTTGGCCACAATGTGCATGGGCAAAATCCGTATGCCAGCCACATTGTCTCGTTGCCTGTACGCGGTGACAGTGGAAATCTTGAGTTCGAACCGACCCTTATCGGGCGGGCACAGGATGTCACCCCGGGGAAGCTTGAGTACCACCCGTCGCTGGTATTGCAGCAGGCGTTCAAATTCCTGGGGGAGCGCTACGGTTGGGGGCACGACTACAACGGTCGCGATTGCACAGGGTTCGTCGGTGAGGTGTACAAGTCATTCGGAATTCTGATGCCGCGCAATTCTGGACAGCAGGGGAGCAGCGGTTTTGCCCCGACCAAGCGATTTGCACCTGAAGATCATGCCGCAAGAGCCGAGGCGCTTGAGCATTTGAATGTTGGTGACCTCATCTACATTCCCGGGCATGTGATGATGTATATCGGCGAAGTGGATGGTGAGCCGTATGTCATTCACGACGTTACCGGACTGAGTTATTACCGGAGCGATGAATCCTATTACCAGGGCACTTTGTCCGGAGTATCGGTAACACCTTTGAAGCCACTGCAGCTCAGTAAGGAAAAGAGCTTCATTGATGGCATTTATGCAATAAAGACAATTATTTGATCGGTATCGCCATGAAGATTGTTGACGTAAAACTGGGCATGCTGCAGGTGCCCCTGGTTACTCCGTTTAAAACTGCACTGCGCACGGTTGAGTGTGTGGAAGATGTCATCGTGATGCTGGAAACGGATACTGGCCATATCGGTTACGGCAATGCGCCGGCGACAGCAGTGATTACCGGAGACACTCACGGCTCCGTTATCGAGGCCGTGCGCAGTATATTTACCCCGCTATTGCTCGGGCGCGATGTGGCGGATCTGAACCGTCTCACGCGGCAGATCCAGGGGGCTATGATCAACAACACCAGTGCCAAGGCCGCGGTGGAGATTGCGCTCTACGATTTGTTTGCACAGAGTTACAAAACCCCCCTGTACCGGATTTTGGGGGGCGGTGAGAGCAGCCTCACCACCGATATCACCATCAGTGTTGATTACATCGATAAAATGGTGGCAGATGCGGAGCGCGCGGTAGAGCGCGGCTTTGAAATCCTGAAGCTCAAGGTGGGCAAGGATATTGGTCTCGATATCGAGCGAATCAAGGCGGTTTACGCCGCAGTGAAAGGTCGTGCGATTCTGCGTCTTGACGCCAATCAGGGATGGAGCCCCAAGCAGGCGGTGATGGCAATTCGCGGCCTGGAAGAGGCCGGGGTATTGCTGGAGCTGGTAGAGCAGCCCGTCAAGGCCAACAACCTGGAGGGGATGCGATATATCTCTGAGCGGGTTAAAACCCCGATCATGGCCGATGAAAGTATTTTCGGACCCCATGACGTGCTGGATGTGATCCAGCGCCAGGCGGCGGAAATTATCAATATCAAGTTGATGAAAACCGGTGGTATCTCCAATGCCCTGAAAATTGCCGATCTTGCCGGGCTTTACGACGTGGAGTGCATGGTGGGGTGTATGCTGGAAACCAGTATCGGCGTCTCTGCCGCGGCACATATGGCGGCAGCAAAGGCCCCGGTGGTAACCAAGCTGGATCTCGACGTGCCCTCGTTGTGCAAATTTGACCCGGTGGTTGGTGGCGCGACTTACCGGGATGCGGATATCATTCTCAACGAAACGCCCGGCCTGGGCATTGAAAAAATTGAGGGCCTGCAATTGCTGGTGTAACACCAGCATCGCAGAGCAGGACGGCACAGCATGACCTGTCTTTTGAAAATGCGCGCGATGCGCGATCAGTTGTCGGTAAACGAGCGCAAGCTGGCGGATTTCATTTTGGAAAATACGCAGTTGCTGCGCGACTACTCGTCCTCGCAACTGGCGGATGCCGTCGGGGTTAGCCAGTCCAGTGTGGTGAAGTTTTCCCAGAAGCTTGGCTATCGTGGGTACCCGAGCCTGAAACTCGCGGTGTATGAATCCTATGCCGGTGCCGGTATTGGCGGTGGCGATGAGCCGGTGCGAGCATTTGCGTCCACTGCCAGTCCGCTCAGCCAGCTGGGCCAGAAAAAGCTCGAGGTGCTGGAAAATACCGTCAGTATCAACGAGGTTGATCAGCTAACTGCAGCGGTGGAGGCCATTCGTGCCGCACGCTGTATCCAGATTTCGGCCTGTCCGGGTTCGGTATCTGTTGCGCGTTACCTTGCGCATCAGTTGCTGGAGCTTGGTTGCTGGGCGGTTTTCGATGAAGGCGGCAAGCTTCAGCAGCGTATTAGCAATTCCCTGCGGGATGATGACCTGCTGTGTATCCTGTGCGACTTTGGCGGCGAGGAGTCGCTGGTGGACGTAGCTAACCGGGCTCGTGAGCATGGGGTCAAGGTGTTGAGCCTTACTCGCTACAACTACAACGCTGCCAGTATTCACTCGGATATTCGCCTGTATGTGGTTCCATCGGATGACGAGGAGGATCTGCAGAGATTGCTGTTTCGCTCTGCGCAGCTGCATGTTATTGAGGGGCTGATCAGCGGTTTACTGAGCAAGAAAGGCTAGCGACAGGCCAGCCCTGAAGAAGAATTCTTGATGCAGAAGTCGCAAACAAAAAAGCCGCTGACCCAGGTCAGCGGCTTTTTTGTTTGGGGACGTATCAACGCTGTGCGCTTTGCTGTGGTGCAACCAGTTTCCAAGCCAGGTTGTAGTCCCACTGATCGAAATACAGGTTGCCGCCACGCCACTCCACTTCCCCTCGCTGGTTGTCGACCGTCTCCGAGCGAAAATGTTGTTTTGCCGGCACCAGGGGGCGACTGTAGTCGCTGTTGAAAATCAGGCGATAGCTATCGATGCCGCCCAGATAGAACCAGCGCTCTGCCTCACTGTCGCTTTCGAGTAAACCATGGGTGACATCCATCGGCAGCCAGCCGTAGGGGGCGAGGTAGAACTCTCCCCAGTCGTGCATGGTGTCAAATCCCTGCGGTGCGAACTCCCAGCCCGACTGCCAGCGCGCGGGGATGCCGTTCATACGCAGCAGTGTCATCAACAGCAGCGTCTGTTGGCCACAGTCCGCATGACCTGCTTCGGCAGCATACTGGCTGATGTTGCGAATGGTGGAGTATTCCCGTGCGCCCGCCCAGGGAATCTGGTCCACGTGCGCAAACAATTTCTGCGCGATACGGTAGGGGTTGGTTTCGTCGCCGACGATTTGTTGTGAAAGGGCCTGCAGTTCCGTTGTGAACTGGATGTGCGGTGCGCGCTCGCTGAGGAATTCCTCAAGATTTTCGCCAGTTACGGGCTGGACTATGCCTGCGTCAATTGCTGTGTAGCGAGACAGGCTGTCGAACGCGTAGCGAATGCGGAATTCAGTTGGTTGTCCTTTTGCGGCAGTTTTTTCCAGATAGATGGTCCTTTGTGACTGGGTTGCCGGCGCCAGCTGGTGCGCTTCGGGTAAGCTGCTGATCAAGGAGACGTTTTCCTGAAGCCCCGGTAAATGCTGTGGGAAGGGCAGCCAGGCGCGCACGGTTTCTCCTGCTGGAACTGCGTCGGCGTTTACAGTCAGGGAATACTCCACCTCAATGCGCTGCCGCTGAGGCGACTTTGCCGCGATGATTTCGCGGTGATGCGAGTGCAGCTGATACAGCGGGGCCTTTTCGGTAAAGCGTTTGTAATCGGTGGTGCGCGCTGCAGCTGCGTCAGAAATGTGTACCAGGTTGTAGGCAGCCTTGCGGAAATAACGGCGTTCGCCATCAATGGTCATGTATTCCAGCAGGCCAGCGCTGTCCCAGGCCTGAATATCGGTATCCGTGGCATCGGGAATATAGCGGCGTATGGATTCCAGCAGGTCTTCCGGCTTGATGGTAAATTCCATCTCGATGCGCCGCATACGCTCGGCCTCGAAAGCGAGCGCCTCACTCAGCGATGTATCTGCGTTGGCCGAGGCTGTGATGCGGTCGTCCATGGTTGCTTTGCCTTCCATTGATCCGGTTTTCGCGGCCAGTGCCTGGATCTCGCTCTTGGCGAGCTGGTAGTGCCCGCGGTCAATTTTTTGCCGGATTTGATTCAGGTCTGCGCTGAACGCCTGCGCTGCCAGTGCACAGGCGGCCGAAGCAATCAGCGCTTTAAGGTTGAAATAGGATTTTTTCACGGCAACTCCGTAGTGGCGTGTGTGATTCCGGCAAAATTCGGAATAATTTATTATTTACTTAAAAAACCACGGTTGATAAATTATTCTGATGTTTTCGTTGCGTCAAGCCCGTAGTGGTTCCTTGTTTTGTTCAATCAATAACACCGGAGGTCATAACCTCATGCGTCCCATATTGACTGTTTTGTGTTCCGTAGCCGCGGTGTTGCTATCAGCTTGCAATCGACCAGCCCCTGATAGCGCGCTGGATGGCGAGAGTGCGGCAAACTATGTCGAGCGGGTTCTGCAGGAAGAACGGGTGCCCGGAGCCGCTGTGGGTATCTGGCACCGTGGCGAGCCGGTATTGCTGAGGGGGTTTGGTGTAACCAACGTAGACAACCCGCATCCCGTGGACGGAGAGACGCTCTTCAAGCTGGCATCTACCAGCAAAGCCTTTACCACTGCTGCGCTTGGTTTGCTGGTGGAGGAGGGCAAGCTGGACTGGGACGGGCGCGTGGTGGACTATCTTCCAAATTTCCGGCTCGCCGATCCGTGGGTGACCCGTGAATTTCGCGTGGTCGATCTCCTCACCCACCGTTCCGGTCTCGGACCGGGTGCGGGCGATCTGATGCTGTGGCCACAGCCCAACCAGTATTCCCGCAGTGATGTACTCGCGGGCCTCGCACATCTGCCGATCACCGGTAGCTTTCGTGCGGATTACGCCTACGACAATCTCCTCTATATCGTCGCCGGTGAATTGGTGGCGGAGATCTCCGGCCTGAGTTACGAGGATTTCGTACAGCAGCGCCTGTTGGCGAGAATGGGGCTGGATCACTGCTATGCTGGCCCGGTACCTGCGGACGCCCGCGACAATCTCGCGGATCCACATCGCCTGGAAGATGCGGCGGACGGGGAGGCAAAACTGGTAGTGGACACTCCTAATCTCGCGGGCTTCGAGCCCATTGTACTGGCCGCAGCTGGCGGTATGCATTGCAGTGCCGGCGATATGCTCACCTGGCTGCGCACCCTGCTGGACGGTGGACAAATTCCCGGAGGGGAACGCCTGCTCAGTACCGAGACCCGCGACCGCTTGTGGCGCCCGGAAACCCTGATGCCTTTTTCCCCCGAGCGTGCCGAGCGAGATGGTGGACATTTTTATGCCTATGCCCTCGGTTGGCGGGTGCAGGATATGCACGGCAAAAAGGTCATACACCACACCGGCTCCCTGTCCGGTATGTACGCCTGGGCGGCAGTGGTGCCGGAAGAGGATCTGGCATTGGTAGTGCTGATGAACCGCAGTGCGGGCGCGGCACGTCAGGCACTGATCTATGGATTGTTGAAACCCTATCTGGGCGCGCCCGAGCGTGACTGGCTGGCCTATTTCCAGGATCTTTACGGCGCACCAACAGATGCCGTGGAGCCGGAAGCGCTGGCAGCGCCGGTCGGATTTACCGCCGTTACCGAAAGTGAGCTTACTGGTCGCTACCGTGACCCGTGGTTCGGCGATATGGAAATTGCCCGGGAGGGCGAGCAGCTGCGCTGGCGCGCGCTGAAATCTCCACGTCTCAGCGGAACGCTCACGCCATCGGGCGACGGTGTTTGGGCGCTGTACTGGGATGATCGCAGCCTCGACGCGGATGCTTGGATGACGGCGGATCGCAGTGAAACCGGCAATCTGCTGTTGACCATGCAGCCCAAGTCACGGGGGATTGATTTCAGCTACGATTTCCACGATCTGCGGTTTGAAAAAGTATTGCCAGAAAAAGAGCTGGACGATTCCCGGGCCACTACCGCTCTCTCTGCGGTAGCGCTCTAAACCGGAACAACACCATAAAATCATTATCGAATAATTAAGAGAACATCCCATGCAAAGGCGCCGACTGATCAAGTCCCTAATCGCTGCACCACTTATGGCCGCGGCAGGATCCGAAGCGCTTGGCGCGAGTGCGGTGGCTGCAGATGAAACGGGTTTCAGTGCCGATAATTCTGGCAAAGGCCTTTTACGTCCCAAGCGACTGCAAAAAGGTATGACGGTAGGCCTGGTAACCCCCGCAAGCAATGCGTGGGAGGATGAGGACATCCGCTTTGCCAGCGATGTAGTGCGCTCCCTTGGCTTCAAGGTAAAAGAGGGGGAAAACCTCTACCGCAGGAGCCAGTATCTGGCGGGGCCGGATGCCGCGCGTGCCCAGGATTTCAACGCGATGTTTGCCGACCCAGAGGTTGACGCCGTGTTCTGTCTGCGCGGTGGTTATGGTACGCCGCGTATCCTGCCAATGCTGGATTACGCCGGAATACGCCGCAATCCGAAGGTATTGCTCGGATACAGTGATATCACCGCACTGTTGAATGCGATCTACCACCGCAGTGGCGTGGTCACATTCCATGGCCCGATCGCCGCACAAAATTTCACTGATTACACCTACAGCGAGTACCAGAAAGTACTCGCTCACGGGGAGCGACCGGTGCTGCTGGGTGCGCCGCCGCCTTTCGAGGATGCCGCACCGGGGCGGGTCGAAAAAGAAAATCGTATTACCCGCTTTGCCGGTGGTCGCGCGCGCGGACGTCTGATCGGCGGCAACCTCACCTTGATGGCCAGCCTTCTCGGTACCCCTTACTGCCCGGATTATCGCGGTAAAATTCTGTTCCTGGAGGATGTGGGGGAGGCGCCCTATCGGGTGGATCGCATGCTCACCCAGATGTGGCTGGCCGGCAAACTGCAGCAGGTGGCAGGAATTGCTTTTGGCAAGTTCACCGAGGCCGATTCCGATGGCAATACATTCAGCATGGAGCACGTGCTGCGCGAACGCTGTGCCGATCTGGGAGTACCGGTGGTGCGGGGGCTGATGTTTGGTCATGTAAAAGACCAGACGGTAGTGCCGGTGGGTGCGATGGCGGAGCTCGACGGCGATGCCGGCACACTGGTGTTGCGGGACCAAGTGGTGGTATAAGCTCACCCAGGTAGATTTTCGAAGATGGGCGCCCGCAGTGCAGACTCCGGGCGCCACCACATCTTCAGGCCTGCTATCTCTGGTATCAGGTCACCCAGAAAGATATAACCAAAAAAAGAATGACCGTCTCATGACCGAACTTTCCTGGCTCACACTTCTTCCCCCCTTTATTGCCATCGGACTCGCGCTTCTCACCCGACAGGTTTACCTGGCACTGTTTGCCGGAATCTGGCTGGGATTTTTCCTGCTCAATGGCTCCGGCTTTTTTTCATCACTGGCGGAAGCGCTGGATGGCGTACTGGCTATTCTGGCGAATGCCGGTGATGCCCGTGTGGTGATGTTCACCCTGGTGATCGGGGCCTTTATCGTCACCCTTGAGCGCAGTGGCGCAGTCAGTGGCTTTGTGCACTTTCTCGAGCGAATCCGCTGGGTGACCAACGGTGCTCGCGCGCAGTGGATGGCGTGGCTGGTGGGGATCGTGATTTTTATCGAATCCAACATCACTGTGCTGGTGGCCGGTACGGTGTCGCGCCCGCTGTTCGATCGCTATCGCATCGCGCGGGAAAAGCTGGCCTATATCATCGATTCGACGTCTGCACCGGTGTGCATGTTGATTCCCCTCAATGCCTGGGGTGCCTTCAACCTCGGCCTGCTGGACGGCCTGGGTGTGGAAGATCCACTGAAGGTACTGCTGGCCAGTATTCCCCTAAACCTTTATGCGATCACCGCTGTGGCGCTCACCGCCTACACCATTGCCCGCAACTACAACCCCGGGCCTATGGCGGCAGCCGAGGCTCGCACCAGTGGTGGGGATATCGATGGGATCAATATTTCCAGCAGCACTACAGAAAACAGCTTTGGTGAAAAAAGCCACATCAAGCCCCGCGCCCTGAATATGTTCCTGCCGGTACTGGTACTGATTCTGGCAATGCCGCTGTTCCTGTGGATTACCGGTGATGGAAAAATATTCGAGGGCTCGGGCTCGACTTCGGTACTGTGGGCATCCCTGACCGCACTGGCCACGGTATCGGTACTGGTATTGATGCAGCGCGGCATGACCCTCGACGAACTGAGTCACACCTGGATGGAAGGCGCCGGGCGCATGTTGCCGCTGGCGATCATTCTGGTATTGGCTCTGGCCCTGGGTGCCGTGTCCAAGGCACTGGGTACGGGCCAGTACGTGGCAGGCTTGGTCGGGGATTCCATCCCGGTTGGACTACTGCCAGTGGTGATTTTCCTGGTTTCCGGCGTGATCGCGTTTTCCGTCGGTTCCAGCTGGGGCACGTTTTCGATCATGCTTCCCATCGCCATTCCGGTGGCGGGAGCGCTGGGTGCTGATCCGGTACTGTTCGTAGCCGCGGTGCTTTCCGGGGGGATTTTCGGCGACCACAGTTCACCGATTTCCGATACCACGATTGTGTCGTCACTGGCGGCGGGTACCGAGCATATCGAGCATGTGCGCACCCAGTTACCTTATGCCCTGCAGGCAGGCGCAATCAGTGCGCTGGGCTTTATTGCCCTCGGCTACCTGATGTTGTGATAGAGAGGCGAAAATGAATAAGAATAATTGCCGAGTATTATTGGTCACTTCCGATCCCGATTTTGGACAGCGCTGGGTGGCGGAACTTCAGCCCCTGGCCGACAACGATGCCGAAGCACCGGTGGCGCTGGATTTCCAGCACACACACGCTGATGGCTTGACCGGCTACCTGGCGTGCGGTGAAACCCAGGTAGTGGTGCTGGACGATGCCGGCACGCAGGCGGAAGACGTGGCTGCGGTGCGCGGATTGTTACGCGGGCAGCGGGCGGAAATCGATTGCGTATTGCTGACCGGTGCCGACACCCCCGGGGTGGATGAATTTGAGTGTGTCATTTCCCGCGCGGAATCCAATTACGGTGTTGTCTACCGTACCCTGCGGCGAATTTTGCTGGAGCGAATAAGCACTCCATTTGCCGATGCGCTGCGGGAATATGTGTATGCGGCAAAGGATTCCTGGCACACGCCGGGCCATTCCAGTGGTGACAGTCTCAGCGGCAGTCCGTGGATTGCGGATTTCTACCGCTTTATGGGCGAGCATATTTTCAACACGGATCTGTCTGTCAGTGTAAAGATGCTCGATTCGCTGATGGACCCTATCAGCGTCATCCGCCAGGCACAGCAGAGTGCGGCGCGAACATTCGGCGCAACGCATAGTTACTTTGTTACCAACGGCACTTCCACGTCGAACAAGATTGTTCTACAGCACCTGTTGCGCGCTGGCGACCGGGTGATTGTTGACCGCAATTGCCACAAGTCCGTGCATCACGCGATGATCATGAGTGGCGCATTGCCCGTGTATCTCGAGTCTTCGGTTAACCAGCGCTACGGTATCTACGGCCCGGTTCCGCAGTCTGAGATTTTTTCCGCGATTGATGCCAACCCCGGCGCGCGCCTGCTGGTGCTTACCTCGTGTACCTACGATGGGTTGCGGTACGACCTCAAGCCGATCATCGAGCGCGCCCATGCCGCAGGACTGTTCGTGCTGATCGATGAGGCCTGGTATGCCCACGGTCGCTTCCATCCGCAACTGAGGCCCACGGCGCTCGAGTGCGGGGCGGATTTCGTCACACAGTCCACCCACAAAATGCTGTCCGCGTTCTCACAGGCCAGCATGATACATGTGGGAGATTTTTCCTGGCGCAAACAAACTATGGACGACGCCGGGGGGGCGGAATTTGATGCGGCTGGATTCCGTGAAGACATCAATATGCACACGTCTACCAGCCCGCAGTACGGCATGATTGCCAGCCTGGATGTCGCCCGCAAACAGATGAGCATCGAGGGCTATTCGGTGCTGAGTCGAACCCTGGCATTCGCGGATGAAATCCGGCGCCATGTGGACGATGCCACGGTGTTTCGCAGTCTGGGCGCAGATGACCTCTGTGGTGAGGTGCTCGCTGCGGACGGTATCCGCCTCGATCCCACCAAGGTCACCATTGATGTGGGGTGTGCGGGGGTGTCCGCACCGGCGGCACAGGCGCGACTGTTTACCGAGTTTGGTATCCAGGTAGAGAAAAACACCCACAACACACTGTCATTCCTCGTCACCATCGGCACCACAGAAAGCAAAGTGCTGCGGTTAAAGCAGGCATTGCGGCGCTTGTCGGAGGATGCCCAGAACAACACGTTTGCCGAACCCGAATTGGCCAAGAACACCGGTCAGAGCCTGCCGGCACTCAGCAGTATTGATGCACTGCCGCGCAGTGCCTACTTCGCGCGCGGCGAAAAACTAGCGTGGGTGGGGGAGGGGCGAGAGGCACTGATCGGCCGTATTGCCTGTGACGAAGTGGTGCCGTATCCGCCGGGAATCCCGCTGCTGGTGCCCGGGCAGCGCATTACCGCCGAAATCCTCGATGCCATCATTGCTTTTACCAGCGAACGCAAGGACCTGGAAATGCATGGCGTTCGCAGTGTTGGGCAGGAGCCGGCGCTACGAGTATTGACCCTCGCCGAAGCAGCTGTCGCAGAGAGCGAGTTGCGCTCGCTGTTAGCGTGACATACATCGGCGTGTGACCGGTTAACGGTAGTCAGCTGCCGTCCGGTTTTACGCCCAGCGCCAACACCTGAGGAAGTTTGCGTTCACATTCCGATGGGGCGGCCACTTTTCAGAATAATTGCCGAGCATTGTCATGTTGAGATTCACCGCCACCATTGCGTTTCTTTTGTTCCAGCTTTCCGCGCGGGCGCTGGCAGCACCGGAGATCCACACGGGTGCTGAACAGCCGGACGCATATCTACCACTGCTGAAATCACAGCAGGTCGGTCTGGTTGTCAATCAGACATCGCAGGTAGGTGACAAGCATCTGATCGATTACTTGCGTGAGCGGCAGGTTGAGATCAAACGTATTTTTGCTCTCGAGCACGGGGTGCGCGGAAATGTGGAGAATGGGGGAACGGTAGCGGATGGGATCGATGGCCCCAGCGGTCTCGCGATTGTCTCCCTGTATGGCGGCCATTATGCGCCTGCCGAAGAAAGTCTGGCGGACCTGGATTGGCTGCTGTTCGACATCCAGGATGTGGGAGTGCGCTTCTACACCTACATCAGTTCATTGCATTACCTGATGCAGGCCTGTGCGAACCACGATATTCCCCTGTTGGTACTGGATAGGCCGAACCCCAACGGTGATTATGTCGATGGGCCAGTACTGGATCCGCAATTCCGCAGCTTCGTCGGCATGCACCCGATTCCGCTGGTACATGGTATGACCGTGGGGGAGTTGGCGCAGATGATTAACGGCGAAGGCTGGCTGGAAAACGGAGCCAAGTGTCAGCTGACAGTAATTCCTGTTTCCGGGTACCACAAGCAGATGGCTTACAGTCTGCAGGTCAGGCCGTCTCCCAACCTGCCCAACGATTTATCCATTCGCCTGTATCCATCGCTGGGACTGTTTGAAGGTACTACGGTGAGTGTGGGGCGCGGCACGCCGTTCCCGTTTCAGGCACTTGGCCATCCGGCGGATCGGCAGGGCCAATTCAGCTTTACCCCGGTACCGGTGTCGGGCGCCAGTGAAAATCCCAAACACAAGGGCATAGAGCTCAGCGGTGATGACCTGCGAGATACCGACAGCCGTACTCGATTCAGCCTGACACCGCTGCTGGACTGGATGCAGCGCACCGGCGAAACGCCTGAGCAGTTTTTTTCACGCGCGAAATTTTTCGACAAACTCGCCGGTACCGATACTCTGCGCAAGGCCGTAATGGCCGGCAAGAGCGAGGAGGAAATCCGGGGCATGTGGCAACCCGCCCTTGCCGCGTTTCGCGAGCGACGAAAGCACTATCTGCTCTACCCTGAGGAGTAAGATGTGATCCGGCAACATATCGACAACATCCTCGCGCAAGTTCCCAGCGGTCGCCTGATGTCCGTGGACCTGCTCCGCGGGTTGGCCATTGCGAGTATGGTGCTGGTGAATAACCCCGGTAACTGGTCGTATGTTTACGCTCCCATGGCCCACGCCGAATGGCATGGCTGGACGCCAACGGATGTGATCTTCCCGCTGTTTTTATTCGTGGTGGGTGTTTCGATGGTGCTCTCTTCCGGGCGCACAGGAGAATTTCCCGCAGTGGGTCGCGCGCAATGGGGCCGTGCTGCCAAGCTGTTTGCTCTCGGATTGTTCCTCTCCGTATTTTTCTACAATTTTCGGGATACCTCTTACAGCTGGTTTGAGGATCGCATCGAGGGTATCCGCTGGCTGGGTGTCCTGCAGCGTATCGCGCTGGTGTACATCATGGCCTGCTATCTGGTGCGCTGGCTGTCGGTCAAAGGCCTGGTGGTTGCGACACTGCTGTGCAGCCTGGGCCCGTGGTTACTGATGCTGCTGGTACCGTACCAGAATGCGGCTGGAGAGACTTTTCAGGGGCAGCTGGCATTTGGCAACCATTTTTCTGCCTGGCTGGACCAGTGGCTACTGGGAAGTGAGCACCTCTACTATCGGAGCGCTGAGCCTTTCGCGTTTGACCCGGAAGGCGTACTGACCACTTTGCATGCCGTTTCCACCTGCCTGATCGGCGTGCTCGCGGGGCTCGCGTGGAAATATAGTGGGGTGGATATGGCCAGCCAGCGCCGTCTGTGCCGCAACTGGCTGGTGGCGGGAGCGCTGATGTTGCTGGCTGGGCAGCTGCTGCACCCGCTGGTGCCGATCAACAAGGCACTTTGGTCCCCGAGTTTTGTGCTGGTCACCGCCGGTGTTTCGTCAATGTTATTGGCGGGTCTGTATTATCTCGTGGATATTCACGAGCGTCGCCGTATGCTGGCACCGCTGCTGGTTTTCGGTGTCAACGCCATTGCCCTGTTTATGTTGGCTGGCGTGGTGGGTCGGCTACTGATCATGATTCCTGTGGGTGAGTCCAGCCTGAAGGGCTGGTTGTACCAGTATGCCTATCAGCCAGTATTCGGTAATTACGCCGGCTCCCTTATTTTCGCGGTATCCAGCTTGATGGTGTTTTACTGGGTAATGTGGCAAATGTACCGTCGCCGTATTATCTGGAAGGTGTGATTTTCCCCGGCTTCCCCATCGGCAAAAGCGGTATCTAATGGCAGCGGTTATGCGTTGTTGTGAGAATTTAAGCACCGAAAGCCAACCAATTAGTCACTCTGCAGCGCATCGATAGGGTTGAGCCGCGAAGCCTTGATGGCCGGATAAACGCCGAACAGTAGCCCGATAACCGCGCACACGGTGAAGGAGAGCAAGACCGCGTGCAGCGACCAGGAAATGGCCCAACCCGCGTAGAGGGCGATAACTTCCGAAAGCACCACACCAAAGATGATCCCCAGCAATCCGCCGAGGGTGGCAATGGTGAAGCTCTCCACCAGATACTGATTGCGAATATCCCGCTGGGTGGCGCCAATGGCGCGGCACAGGCCAATCTCCCGGGTGCGCTCCAGCACGGTCGCAAGCATGATATTCATAATGCCGATCCCTCCCACCAGCAGGGAAATACCGGCCACACAGGACATCACGATATTGAAGATGGTCTGGGTTTCCATCTTCTGCGCCATCAGTGCGGCGGGTACGACCAGCGCATAATCCTGCACGCTGTTGTGGCGGCGATCCAGCAGGTGGGAGATGGCTCGGGCGGCCTGTTGCGCATCGGTTTCCGGGTACAGCTGGAATTTAAGTTCGGTAACTTCCGGAGAAAGTTTCTTGTGGGAGAAGCGCTGCATGGCGGTGGCGAACGGAATAAATATCTGCTCCCTCTCGGCACCAAGTCGAACACCCTCAAAGTTCGTGTTTTTCACGAACGGTGAATCCAGCACACCGACGACTTCAAACCACAGGTGATTGATCTTGATGCGGTGGCCCACCGCATTCTCCGAGGGAAATAGTTGCCGCGAGACATCCTCGCCCAGTACCGCCACCTGTGCCAGCAGCCGCTCATCGTCTTGCGTGAGCAGACGGCCACTGCCCAACTGGTAGGGGGTCAGTTGAAAATATCCCGGGTTGACGCCGCTGGCGCTGGCGTTGCTTTTGCCACTGGCACTTAACACGGCGTAGGTATCAATTGTTTTCTGCGCGGCAACGGCCTGCACGAAGGGCAGGGTGGTCAGCGCGACTTCACCATCCCTCAGGCTCAGTCCGCTGGACTGCTTGCGCTGTTCGTAGAGATCCTTGTTGTCGAGATCGGTGCTCTTCACAATCAGGTTGTTGAGACCCATGGTCTCAATCATGCGCAGCGCTTCCTGCTCCGCGCCCTTGCCGATATTCAGCATGGCAATCACCGCACCCACACCGAAAATCATTCCCAGCAGTGTCAGCAGGGTGCGCAATTTGTGTTGCGACAATTCCACCAGTGCTTCGCGAAAGGTAACCAGCAGCGATTTGAGATTGGAGCGCAGGGCACGCACACGCGCGTGTGCAGAGGGCGCTTTTGTCTCTTTCTGGTTCGATGAGTGTGGCGAAGTTGCAGGCGACATGGTTGAGTCGGTCATCCCTGATCTCCTTCGCTAACGGCCGCAGTCTGTGCACCGACATCGAACAGTGCGATGCGGTCGCCCGGTGCCAGCCCCTCGGTCACTTCGACATGGGTGGGCGTCCGCTGGCCCACCGTGACGGTGTGCCGCTGAAAGTTGCCGGATACGAAACGGTAGACGAATGCACCCGCGCGATCCTGAAACAGGCACTGTGACGGAATTTCGAGGCGCTTATTGGCATTGCTGACCTGAATTTTTGCGCTGACGCCTCGCCCCAGCCGAAAAAATTGCGGCTGCTGCTGGTCAAACCTGGCTACTACTTCGTAGAACTTCAGCGGGTTGCCGCGCTCTATGGTGGCCGGTGCCTCACTCACGGTCTCAATCACCGCGGAGAATGTCTGCTCGGGCATCGAGTCGAGCCACAGCGTTACGGGCTGGCCCTTGGCCAGACCGGTGGCTTCGCGATCGGCCACCTGAAGGCGCGCCTGCATCTGCCGGATATCCGGCAGGTCCGCAACCTTCCGGCCCGGCCAGATTTGAGTGCCGACCTGGGGCTTGTCGCCGCGCCAGTTAGCCTCATAGGTCAGCAGTCCGTCGTGCGGGGCCTGTATTTCCAGTGCCGACAAGCCGACGTCCAGTCGCTCGAGCTTATCGCGGTGTTTGCGTTCCTGAGTCGACAGCACATCAATTTCTCCCCGCGCTGTGTCCGCGAAGCGGCCTTTTTGCCAGTCGAGGAAGTCCAGTTTTGCCCCGAGATAACGTGAGTCCAGTTGGTCGTCGAGAATTTCAAGGCGGGATTTGATGCGCTCGTCGTCGATGGCAAAGCGCTCGGCAAAGGCCTTTTCGGCGGAGACCTGCTGGATGTCCTGTATCACCATGCTCTGCTCCGACTCGAGAGAGCCTTCCTTTTCGCGCAGGTCTTCCAGCGAGATCGCCAGGTCGGCCTGCGCCTGCCGCCGGTTCGCCTGCATGAGTTCACCGCCGAAACGCACGATCACTTCACCTTTCTTGACCCTGGAGAACTCCGGAGCCAGCCACGCGATGAACTTGGGTGGGCCGGATACCGGAGCGGTGATCACGGTGGAGTTGATGGCTTCGAGCTCGCCATGCGCGGGCAGGAATACGGCCTGTTGGCGATAGTCGACCGTGTGGACCAGTTGTGCTTCCGCGGTACGTTCACAGCCGGTCAGCAGTAATGTAGCCAGAGGAAACAGCAGCGACACCGTACAGCGCAGTGCAGTGCGCTTTCGGAAACCGGCGCAACGGATCGATTTTCTGGCGTGGCGATTCATGGCGTAACCTCGGCGATTTCCCCATTGGGAAGCGCGTTATCGGCAGCCGGCAGGTTGATCACCGCGGTCATGCCCGGGCGCAATTCGGTTTCAGTCGAACTGAGGTTTACGCGCAAATCGATCACCCGGCGGCGGTCATCCCGCGCGCGGTCGCGCACCACCCTGCCGAGTTCCGCCACCTCACCCTGTAGGCTGCTCCCGGCAATGCCATCGAGTACAAGGTTAACCGGCGCACCGACCGTAAAGCGGGTTTTGTCGGCCTCATCGATCTGCGCGCGAAACTGGATCTGGCTGAGGTCGGAAATATCCAGCACCGGCTGACCAAAGCGGACCGAGTCACCTTCCGAGGGCTTCTCACCTTCCCAGTTGGGAACATACTGAACCAACCCGGCGATACTCGCGGTGATTTTTAATTTTGCTGCTTCATCCTGCAGTGCACTAACCTCTTGTTTGAGGCGCTGCACCTTTCGTTCGGCCAGAGAGATGGTCAATGCGCCGGTGGTGCGGTGCAACTTGGCCATGGCCTGGGCGAGTTCAAGATCGTTGCTCGCGATCTCGTAGTCAATCTGGGCTTTTTGGCGCTCATTGCGCGACATAGACTGATCCAGGATTTCCGACTTACGGCGGGCTTTCTCGTGCTCCGCGCGCTTTTCTTCAATCGCCAGTGCATCGTCTCTCTGCGTACGGCTCTCCTGCAATTGGCTGTTTTCCAGCTCACTCTCGGCCTGTTTCAGTTCCGCCTGTTTGTCCTGGAGGGCATCCTTGATTGGTTTGTCATCAAACGCTACGACAAGATCTCCCACCGATACATGGCTGTTTTCCGGGATCAGGGTCTCGATGCTGTAGTTCCACATACGGGAGATTGATGGCGGTGCAACCCTGACCGAGCGGGTGGCTTCCAGCTCGCCGTTGATGGCGAGATCCTGAATCTGGAGGCCCGCTTCATCCGCGTCATTGATTTCCGGTTTACCGCAACCGGTCAGGCTACCGGCGCTGATGAGGGCAGCGAGAGTGGCGGCGCACCATAGAAGGCCGCGAGATTTGCGTGCCGGCCGGAAGATATGTTCGGGTTGGGGGAGGGCTGTCATTCCTTCACCTCCACTTCAATGCGTGCACCCATGCCCGGCAAAAGCTGAAAGGGAGTGTCTTCAGCAAGGGTGAATTCCATGCGATAAAAGAGCCCGGGGCCCCAGCCGTTTCTTTTTTCGGGCTGAGTGGCGACGGTTGTCAGAGTGACACCTAGTGGCTGGTTTGGGTAGGCGTCAAAGATCAAGGTGCCCTGCATGGCTTCGGCGACTCGATCCACATCGATCTCGTGCAGCCACGACTCGATATACAAGTGTTGCAGCGAGGGTATTTCCGCGATTATCCACGACGGTTGCGCTGTCATACCGACGAAGACCCGCTCACCAGTCCAGGGGTGCTTGCCATAGATCACCGGACCCTGGCGCTCTGCCCGGAGACTCATGTCGCTCAGGCGCTGCTCTAGCATTGCCAGTTTGTCTTTGGAGCGTTCAATGAGGATTCGCTGTTTTTCGAGAGCAACTTCCCGTGTAAGTTGTGCCTGCGCCAGCGCTTCTTCGGCTTTGTGTACGCTGGTTAGCGCTTCTGTGACGGCTACCTGGTAGGACTCATACTCAAATTTACTAAGGAATTTGTCCGGTATCGCCGCGTCGATACGTGCCTTTTTAAGAAGCAGCTGCTCCCGTTTCAATGCATATTCAGCTTCCAGCACGGTTTCTGCATGTTTGCTTGTTTCCTGCTGTAGTTTTTCCTCTGCGGTGATGAGGGCGACGGACTCGGAAGTGATTTGCCCCTGCAATTGGGCACCATCAAACACCGCGACGATTTCGCCCGCTTCCGCCACCTGTCCCTCCGGCATCAGCCACTGTAGTTCAACCCGCCAATTGTCGGTCATTGGGGAAAGGAACTGTTGACTGTTACGGGCACGAACCTCTCCCGACAGCAACAGCGGCGTGGATATTTCGAACCCGCGGACGGGCATCGCGATTAGCAAAGGGCAGGCCCAGAGCAAGGCTGCCAGCTGCCATCGCGCCATGTGTAACGCACGTTGCAAAGAGGGCAATAACGCTATCTGCGAGGCGAAATTCAGGCCGGGCACCGGGTATCCTCCACAACCAGACCGTCGCTCATGCGAATCACGCGCTCGGCATGCTCGGCGATTTCAGATTCGTGGGTGACCATCACAATGGTCTGCCCGTCGCGGTGTAGCTGCTTCAGCAGCGCGAGAATTTCCTGTGATGTTTTGCTGTCCAGGTTACCGGTGGGTTCATCGGCGAAAATGACTTTCGGGTTGTTGATCAGGGCGCGGGCAATCGCAACGCGCTGGCGCTGGCCACCGGACATTTCATTGGGCTTGTGATTAAGCCTGTGGCCAAGGCCCACGCGTTCAAGCAGTGCGCGGGCACGCTGCTCGGCGCTGGTCTCACCGATCTCACTGTAGCGCAAGGGCAGCATCACATTGCGCAGGGCACTGAGGCGTGGCAGCAGGTGAAATGTTTGGAAGATGAATCCGATTTGGCGGTTGCGCAGCGCTGACAGGGTGTCGTCGTCCAGGCTGCCGACGGAGCGGCCATCCAGCAGGTAGTCGCCGGAACTCTGTTGGTCCAGGCAGCCGAGAATGTTCATCAGCGTGGATTTGCCGGAGCCAGACGTTCCCATTATGGCGACGAACTCATTGCGGTCGATTTCCAGGGATACACCGGCAAGGGCCGTCACGCGGGCATCCCCCTCGCCGTAAAATCTGGTAAGGTTTTTTACGCTAATCAAGGGCCTTCCTATTGGCCGGATTGTGTGGTCTGAATACTATCGCTATAGCCACCGCAGGTTCAGGTTCCCGCTTCTTCACGGTACTGGCGGGGCTTGCTGTGTAGAGCTTCGCTCGGTATGGCGGCGGCCTGCGTGTTTTGCAGGGCGAGCCTCAGAAAGCCATTGGCGTCTTGTAACGCAGATTCCGCCGCGTCGCGGGGCAATCCACTCAAGATTATCATGATGGCGAGCTTTGCATTGTGCTCGCACATCTGTAAAACGCGGTCGGCTTCTTCCAACGGGGCGCCGGTGGCCTCCATCACGATGCGTCGAGTCCGGCTTACTAGTTTAGCGTTGGTGGCCTTTACGTCGACCATCAGGTTGTAAAAACTCTTTCCCAGCCGAATCATACTGGCGGTGGTAAGCATATTCAGTACCAGCTTTTGCGCGGTGCCAGCCTTCATGCGCGTGGAGCCGGTCAGGATTTCCGGGCCGACTTCCGGCAGTATCGCGATATCCGCTTCCTGCGCGATGGCGGCAAATTTGTTGCACGACAGGGCAACCGTGGTGCAGCCCAATTTGCGCGCATGGCGTAAGCCGCCGATGACATACGGCGTGCGCCCACTGGCGGCGATGCCGACGACCACATCCTTCTCCGAAAGCGAAATTTTTTTCAGGTCTTCTGCACCGAGTTCCAGGCTGTCTTCGGCCCCTTCCTGGGCGCGGTAAACGGCCTGCTCACCACCGGCGATCAGCGCGACTACCATGTCCTCGCCAACACCGTAGGTAGGAGGGCACTCCACCGCGTCCAGGATGCCCAAGCGGCCACTGGTGCCCGCGCCCATATAGATCAGGCGGGCACCGGCCTCGAATGCTTTGACAATGGCGTCAACGGCGCGGGAGATGTGTGGTATCTCTTTTTCCACGGCAGCCGGCACTTCGCTGTCGGCGTGATTGATCTTGCGCAGAATTTCTTCGGACGTTAACAGGTCAATATCCCAGGTGTCCGGATTGCGCGCTTCGCTGGCCAGCTGCGCCAGTTCATTGATGAGTTGCTGATTCATGGCTTTCTGACTCCGATGTCATCGCCGGGTAATGAAGTTATCGTGGAATTGTTCACGCAGTTTCCAGCGCGACATGAGTCGCGACCCTTCGCGCCAACAGGCATGCACCGTCGAGGGCGGTTCCCTTTGGTTCGATCAGTCTTTGCCGGTGATCCGCATGCAGATAGGGGCCGATCTTGTCTGCAAGCCCCCCGAGTAACGCCAACGGTAATGTGGGCTCGCCTTCGCTCGCGGTGCTGATCAGGCGGTCGACCTCGCCGGCGGTTTTATGGATGATTTCCACTGCGAGTTCACACTCGGGGAGTGCATCGAAAACCGTGGGTGCCAGTGCCGCGTATTCCTTGGAGCCGGCCTTTTGCAGCCAAGGCAGAATGGTGGCGCGATCACGGCCCACCAGGGCGATGATTCGACGACTCAGGAGGGTGGTCGCACGGCCATAAATATCCAGTTCCCACAGCAGCGCGCGCACGGCGCTCTTGCCGATAGCCGCGCCACTCCCCTCGTCGCCGATCGCCAGGCCCCAGCCTCCGAACTGTCGCGCTGCGCCATCGCGGCCCAGGCGCATGGCCACCGACCCCGTGCCGATGGCAACCATCACAATGGGGCAGCCGGCGCCGGCTCCCAACAAGGAAGTTTGTGCATCCGACGTGACCGTCACATGGGCGAACTTCAGTTCTTGTAGTCGCTCGCGTAATCGCTGCGCGGATAAGGGGTTGCCTGCACCGGCAATTCCACAGGCCACGGTAACCTGCTGTGGATCGAGCCGGTGTTTCGCCAGCATGTCCCTGCTTATACCGGCAACATTGTGTAGTGCACTGGCGAGATCCTGCGTCAGCGAGCTGCCGTCGGCGCGCAGGGTTGCCATTTCCCCCTCCGCACCTTCCAGACGCGCCAGTGTTTTAGTCGCTCCGCCGTCGATACCGAGAAAATAGGTACTCATGATTGCGCTTCTTTAAGGTCCATCTTGTTAGCCGTGGAGGAAACCGCCGAGGCCAGCGGTTTGCCCAGATTGCAGACTGCAAATGACACCAGTGTGCCCAGGCAAAGCTGCCAGGTAAAAGCGATGGTGAGAGGGTCGTCGCTACCGGTGATCAGGCTGATCATCCAGGGTTGCTGTGCCAGGGTCACCAGAAAGCCGATCGCCAGCGCCCAGCCGACACTGGTGGCGTTGCCGCGGCCAGTGAAGAGCGCGGTGAAGAACACACCGAGCAGACCAGAGTAGGCAAACACCATGACCGAGAGTGCGAAGGTAATCAGCGGCAGGTCACTGATCTGCTGCCAGAAAAAGCACAGGATCGCCATTGCCGCGAGCGTGCACGCCACCAGCGCCATGCTCCAGCGTCCCGCTTTGACAAAATGCTGTTCGGTTTTGTTTACGCCGCGGCGATTGAGCCAGTTCCGGTACAGGTCCTGTGTCAGCACGCTGGCCATGGAGTTAAGGCTGGAGTTGAGGGTGGAGAGCGCGGCGGCAATCACGCCAATGGTGACCAGTCCCCGCAGGCCGGCGGGAATTTCATGCAGGACATAATGCATAAACACCGTGACATCGCCGCCACTCGGCACCGACACTTCCCGGCCCCCCATCAGCAGCGGGTTCTGGTAAAAGATGTACAGCAGCAGGCCGATGCCCATGAACACGGCCATCACCGGTACGACCATGATCACGGAGTAGAGTACAGCACGGGCGCCGTCGCGCTGGGTCTTGCAGGTGAGCAACCGTTGGGTGACATCCTGGTCCAGGCCAAAGGCGGCAATATTCAACAGCACGAAGCCGGTAAAGGTGGCCCACAGGTTGAACGGATCGCCGAGATCCCAGCTGGTATCCACGATGGCCAGTTTCGATCCGCCACCGTCTACAGGATTGGATAGGGCCGCATGGATCTGTCCCAGATCGGCGGGTATCTGCCACAGTAGCACCGCTACCACTGCCAGCGCCGCGCTCACATATACCGCACACTGCAGCACATCGCTCTGGATTACCGAGCGCACACCGCCCACCAGAGTTTGCAGAAGCCCCGCACAGGAGAGCAGCAAGACCGCGAGAATCACATGGTTGGCGGCGATGTCATTGAACAGGATCATCGATACCGCGATGGCGGCCATGTACAGCCGCGCGCCGCTGGCAAACACCCGTCCCAGCAGGTAGACCGAACCCGCGCGGGTTTTTGCGCTTTCGCCAAAACGCGACTGCAGCAGTTCATATACGGTGGTGACGCGGCTGGCATAAAAGCGGGGAATCAATACGCGGGCGACAATGATTGCGGCGATGATGGCGCCTAGATTGGTAAACAGGTAGGTGAGGTCACCGCGGTATCCCAGATCCGGGCCGCCCAGGAAGGTTGCCGCCGACTGGGTGGTGGCCAGGGTGGAAATGGCGACCATCCACATCGGCATGGTATTTTGCGCGAGGAAGTAATCGCGGCTGTCTTTGGCGCGGTTTCGACTGAAGTACCAGCCCGAACCGGCAAGAAAAGTCAGGTAAAGCGCAAAAATTCCCCAGTCCAATCCGGTAAACTGCAAATCCATGGAGCAGTACTCTCTTATTCTTCGGTAGCCATGTTATTTTCAAGTCGGCTACTAAATTATTCCAGTTTTTCCTTGTGATTGGTATCATTTATTCTTTGTTCGCGCAAAGGGTTTCCCACCGACGCTGGCGATAATTGCAGCCTGGCAGTGGGGAAAATGGTGATAATGGCCGGCGAGTATTTTTCTGCCGCCGGTGAGATAGGGTAACCAATGGGATCTTTGGCCAAAATTCGTGCGATGCGCGATGCTATGTCGAATCACGAACGCCGTATTGCGGATTTCTTGCTGGAAAATGGCGAAGCGGTTCGCGGCCACTCCTCGAAATCACTGGCGGACAATATTGGTGTATCGCAGTCCAGTGTGGTCAAGTTCAGCCAGAAGCTCGGTTATAAAGGTTATTCCGATTTCAAACTGTCGCTCACCGAATCTGTGGCCCGATCGGCCATGCTGCCCAAGATCATTCACGGGGATATCGCGTCGGACGATGATGTGACTACCGTGGCGCAGAAGCTGATTTCCCGCAAAGCACTCGCCCTGAACGAAACGCTGCTGGTGAACTCCGAAGATACCTTGCTGAGAGCGGCCAACACCATCCAGGGGGCGGGCCGAATTTTGTTTGCGGGGGTGGGTGCTTCGTCGCTGGTGGCAAAAGACTTCGCTTTCAAGCTCATGAAGCTCGGCAAGTCGGTATTGGTGGAGTCCGATACCCATGTGCAGGTCGCGAACGCGGCCACCTTGGGGGAGGACGACCTGGTATTTGCCATCTCTGAATCCGGCCTTACCCAGGAGGTGATCCGCGTAGCCGAAACCGGTGCGGCGGAAGGTGCGGAGGTGCTGTCACTGACCCGCTACTCGCGTAATCCGCTGGCGGAAATATCAACGTTGAGTCTGTTCTGCGTGGCAAATGAATCCGAGGCGCGCAGTTCATCGATTCTTGCGCGTACCGCACAGCTGATGATCACGGACCTGCTGTTTATCCTGATTTCCCAGCGGGACGGCAAAGCGAAGGATATGTTTGAGCGCAGCCGTAGCGCGGTGGACGTATTCCGCCGCAGGGATTGATCCCACCTCTACCAAGGTTACGGCGAGGAATAGTTGATGGGGTTGCTTTATCTCGAATGGAATAATATATTCTTCGTGCCTGGCAAGTTTCTGATAACTGGTTTCCGTGAGAGGGCGAGTTTATTGGGCTGCAGGTATTGGCCCCGAATGGTATCAAGCGCTTTGACACCGAAAAGGGCCGTTCACCTTGTCTTCCAATTCTGGATTTCTTCTTGATTGAATTGGCTTGGGCCCTGTGTGGGCCCTTTTTTTGTGCATCCCATTGATAGTTGCGGTTGCGGCTAAGCGTACCGATTGAAATGGTATTCAGTCTGAGCTGATCCTGTAGCAGGGAATATATTGCTTACCCGGCAGCTTCATGCGCTGCTGTTTGATAAAGGATTCCAGCAGGGTGTCCATGCTGTGCATCATCGCCGGGTCACCACACAGTTCATAGGGGCCGTTTTTCTCCACGTTGCGGATGCCTTCATCTTTCACATTGCCGGACACAATCCCGGAAAATGCACGGCGCAGGTTGGCCGCGAGCAGGTAGGGCTCCTGATTCTTGTGCAGGGCGAGGCTGCGCATATTCTCGTGGGTGGGTGTAAACGGGCGCTGGAATTCAGTGGACACTTTCAGCTGCCAGTTGAAGTAATACGCATCCCCGGTTTCCTTGCGGTGTTCCCGCACTTTCTCGATACCCGCGGCCATTTGCCGTGCGACCTCTTGCGGATCATCGATGATGATCTTGTACTTTGACCTGGCCGACTCGCCGAGAGTGCCGGCAATAAACTGGTCGATACGGATGAAGTACTCCGCTGCACTCGCTGGGCCGGTGAAAATCACCGGAAACGGCTGATCCTTGTTGTCCTGGTGCAGCAGGATCCCCAATAGGTAAAGTATTTCTTCCGCGGTACCTGCACCACCGGGAAATACCACGATACCGTGGCCGGTGCGCACAAATGCCTCCAGGCGCTTTTCAATATCCGGCATGATCACCAGCTGGTTTACGATCGGGTTCGGCGCTTCCGCGGCAATGATGCCCGGCTCGGTAATACCAAGGTATTGGCCGTGGCGGTCGCGCTGCTTGGCGTGGCCGATGGTCGCACCCTTCATCGGGCCCTTCATCGCACCCGGGCCACAGCCGGTGCAGATATCGAGATACCGCAGTGCCAGTTCATAGCCCACTTTCTTGGTGTAATCGTATTCTTCCGCGGAGATGGAGTGACCGCCCCAGCAGACTACCAGCCTGGGAGTACGCTTGCGGTCGAAGGTGCCTGCATTGCGCAGGATATGAAACACCGCGTCGGTAACACCCTGCGCGGATACCAGGTTGTAGCGCGGGTCGCCCGTGATTTCGCTGTTAACGTAAATGATGTCCCGCAGCACGGCAAAAAGATGTTCTGCAATACCGCGGATCATTTTCCCATCTACAAAGGCACTGGCCGGCGCATTGCTCACCTTGAGTTTTACGCTGCGCTCGGTGGGAATGACGGAAATATCGAAATCGGCGTATGTTTCCAGCAGCTCCTTGCCGTCATCCATATAGCCGCCGCTATTCAATACGGCCAGGGAACAGTTGCGAAATGCCTGGTATTGAGGGCCGCGACTCTCGTCGCTGAGTTTGTGGATTTCGTACTTGGAGAGAATATCGAACTGGCCGGTGGGTGATACCTGCGCATCGACGATGTCATTGGACATACAACCCCCTGTTTAACGTGCTATGCGATTGCATTATAAGAATTGCCATTTCATGTCTGCTCAAGTATGAGCCTGGAATTCGACTAACGCCAGTCACATAAAATTCCGTTTCCGGGACAGGAACGGGAAAAAACAGATCGTGGTCGATTTCCCGTTGGATGCCCACCACCTTATGCTGGAATTGTGTTATTGCAAAGGCGTGTGCCTCAGGGCTCGCGGGAGGGGACATGAACCTGCAAATCATATCTCTCGAAGGACATATTTATCTGGTTGAAACGGTGGATGAAACCGGTTCGCACCTTCTCACCGACCGGCGAAACAGGCCACGCAAGTTCCACAGTCTTGAAGAAATTCGTGACCATGTCAGTGCCAAGAACATTGAGGAAATCTGGCTTGAGCAACAGACGCCCTACGAAGAAATGTGTGGCTTGTCGGAAGAAACTGCGCCACTGCGGATCAGGTTGAACTGGTAGGGCTTTAATTAAGCTTGCGCCGAACCATATGTTATCGGTTCACTGGCCGTATCGCACTGGGGCTGCGGAAGATTTTGAGTTGCCGTGGGCAGGGTACTTGTGCGTTTAGTCAAAGCGAAAAGAGGGTGAGGGTCGCTAGGAGAAACTCTCGAATTGTCATATTCTTCCAGGCTTGTCCATTGATAACCCTAAGTCTCCCTGCACTGGCCATGTGATGTAACCCTATGCCCTTCGAGGTGTTGAAAGACAGAAATTATGCACTGTATCTGGGCGGCAATACTGTGTCTTGGATTGGCACGTGGATGCAGCGCACCGCCATCGGCTGGCTGTCTTGGGAGTTGACGGAATCGGCGTCCTGGGTGGGCGCCATCGTACTGGCCCAGTATATTCCGCTGGTTTTTATCGCGCCGCTGTTCGGTGTGCTGATCGATCGCATGGATCGCCGGCGCTATGCGATTGCCTGCCTGATTTTACAGATCCTGTTGAATGCTGGTCTCTTCGCCATCCACGCTCTCGGGCTTCTCAATATCTACGCGCTGCTCGCGTGCTGCGTACTACTGGGTATCGGCAATGCCGCCTATCAGCCGATCCGGTTGACACTGATTCACGATATCGCACCGTCTGCGCTTCTCACCCAGGCCATTAGCCTGAATGCGGTAATGTTCAATGTGACGCGCGTAGTGGGACCCGCCATCGGGGGATTTTCCATCGGTGCCTTTGGCGTGGGAGGTACCTTTCTGATCAATACCCTTACCTTTCTCGGGACGCTGTTTGCACTGCTGGTGGTGCATATCCGTCCGACGGCGCGCAACACCGAAGCGGGCGGTGTGCTGTTCCAGTTGCTGGAAGGGCTGCGCTATATCAAGAATGTGCCGAAATTTCTCGAGTTGCTAATTCTGTCGATCACCATCGCCGCTTTTGGCCGTGGCATGCTGGAACTGTTGCCGGCCTTTGCCGGCGGCGTGTATGACCGCGGCAGTAGCGGGCTGGCGACCTTGATGGCGGTTGCTGGTGTCGGAGGGATTGTTGCCGGCGTGCTGCTTTCCGGTACCAGTAGCCGGCGCTCGCTGGTGCTACTGATCACCGTGGGCTGTGCTCTGCAAGGATTGTTTGTGGTGTTGTTGGGGTTGTCGAACCTGTTTGTCCTTGCGGTGTTAAGTATCTTCGGCATCGCCGCCATGTCGACCCTCGCCAGCATCGGCATGCAGGCGGTGCTGCAGGCCGATCTCGACAGTGCCTTTCGCGGCCGGGTAGTCAGTATCTGGGGAATGACCACGGTGGCAGGGCCGGCCTTCGGCGCTTCGATCCTGGGGGCATTGGCCCAGATTACCGGCCTGCCGATGGCGGCGATTGTGAGTGGGGTACTGTGCACGATCGTGTGTATTGCAGTGATGTGGCACAGCCAATTTTTCCCGCTGGGGCGGGATTCGACGCTATGATTTTCAACCAATTAAGTTCATTCCCAAGCAAATTAGCCAAAAACAGTAAGAGCGGAGTTCCCTGAATGCCCAATCTGTTTTCCACCTATCGTCTGAAGGATGTGGAGCTGCGCAACCGCATCGCTATTCCGCCCATGTGTCAGTACCAGGCCGATGACGGCTTCACCAACGACTGGCACCAGGTGCACTACCCGGCACTGGCGCGCGGCGGTGCGGGCCTGGTGATTGTCGAGGCCACTGCGGTGGCACCGGAAGGGCGGATTACCCCTTCCTGTACAGGCTTGTGGAGCGATGCGCAGGCCGAGGGCATGCAGCGCATTGCCGCCTCCATAAAGCGCAGTGGTGCAGTGCCCGGTATTCAGATTGCTCACGCCGGCCGCAAGGCGAGCGCCAATCGCCCCTGGGAGGGGGACGACCATATTCCCGCGGACGACTCGCGCGGCTGGCAGCCCATCGGTCCCTCCGCTATTGCCTATGGAGAACACCTGCCGCGGGTACCGCGGGAAATGACCCTGGAGGATATCGAACGGGTGAAAGCGGATTTTGTCGCTGCCGCGAAGCGCGCCAGGGATGCGGGATTCGAGTGGCTGGAGCTGCACTTTGCCCATGGTTATCTCGCGCAGAGTTTCTTTTCCGTGCACGCCAACCAGCGCACCGACGAATATGGTGGCGATGCCAAAGGGCGCGGTCGTTTCCCGCTGGAAACCCTGGCAGCGGTGCGCGAGGTATGGCCGGAAAACCTGCCGCTCACCATTCGCTTTGGGGTGATTGAATACGATGGCCGCGACGAGGAAACCCTGGAGGAATCTATCGATCTGGTGAAAGGGTTTCGGGAGGGTGGAACCGATCTCGTCAGTGTGAGCCTCGGTTTCAATACTCCGGACGCGCAGATTCCCTGGGGACCGGCTTTCCTTGCCCCTATTGCCGAGCGGGTGCGTCGTGAAGCGAAGCTGCCGGTGGCAACGGCTTGGGGGGTGGGTGAGCCGCATCTCGCCGACAAAACTGTGCGCGATGAACAGCTGGACCTGGTGATGGTAGGGCGTGCGCATCTGGCCAACCCGCACTGGAGTTATCAGGCGGCGCTGGCGCTGGATATCGAGCGTCCCTCGTGGGTACTGCCGGCGTCTTACGCCCACTGGCTGGAGCGCTACCGCTGATTTTTTTTGCGAGTGTGATGCCGGCGGCCACTTTTTAGTGGCCGTTTTTCTATTGGTACCGATGACAATCACATCGATGGATTAACCGGAAGCTGGTTTGCTTCGGGAAAACTTGCCATAGGTGACAATGGATATCAGCGCACACGCTCCCAGCAACCAGCAGTAGTAAATACTGCCGGCGAGTGCCAGCGGAGACACCTTGGCAAGGGACGATGCGAGCAGTATCTGCGCGCCATATGGCAGCATGCCCTGCACAGTGCAGGAGTAAATGTCGAGCAGGCTTGCGCTGCGGCGGGGATCGACTCCGTAACGTGCGGCCATGTCTTTTGCTAGCTGCCCGGTGAGCAGGATGGCGACGGTATTGTTGGCGGTACACACATTGGTTGCGGCCACTGCGGCGCTGATGCCCAGCTCACCGGTTTTTCGCCCGGGCTCCCCGCGACTGCCGCGCCGGCTGATGCGATCGATCTGTTGTTCGAGCCAGGCGATGCCGCCGCCGGCCTGCATCATCGCGCCGAGGCCGCCGATCATCAGCGACAGGATCAGGATTTCCTGCATGCTGCTATAGCCCGCGTAAATATCCTGTGACAGGCGCGCAACCGTATAACCCGGCTCCAGTACGAAGCCAATCCCGCTTGCCAGCAAAATCCCCACAAACAGCACCAGCAGTACATTCACGCCGGACACCGCCAGCACCAGCACCAGGATATAGGGTGCGATGCGCGCCAGGTCATACTCCCCGGGGCTCGGCACATTTGCGGTGGTGCCGGCAAACCACAACCAGATCAGGGTGATAAGCGCAGCGGGCAGGGCAATCAGCAGGTTCATGCGGAACTTGTCGCGCATGGAGACCTCCTGGGTGCGGGTGGCGGCGATGGTGGTATCGGAAATGATCGACAGGTTGTCGCCAAACATGGCGCCCCCCACCACAGTGCCGATGGTGAGCAGTGGGGAGAGGTCGGTGGCGTCTGCCAGCCCCACGGCTATGGGGCCGATGGCGGCAATGGTGCCCATGGAGGTGCCCATGGCGGTGGCGATAAAAGCGGTAATCAGGAACAGCCCCGGCAGCACCAGTGTTGGCGGAATCGCGCTCAGGCCAAAATTCACCGTGGCATCCACGCCGCCAATGGCCTTGGCGACGCTGGCGAAGGCGCCGGCAAACAGATAGATCAGCACCATGGTGACGATGGTGTTGTCACTGGCACCGCGCACGAAGGTCTCAATGGCACGGTTCAGCGGGCCGCGGGCAAGCAGTACCGCCAGCGCAATGGCCGGCAATATCGCCACCGTCGCGGAGACCTTGTAGAAGGCCATGTCCACCCCTTGCGACTTGAACCAGAGTCCGGCGCCGACAAACAGCGCGAGAAATAACAACAGAGGGAGCAGGGCGCGGGCAGACGCCAGGGAGGAAGACTGATTCATGGGTACCGCTGGAAATTGGGTTTGTGGGCTGCTGACTAAAAAAGGCGCGGATTCTAAACAGTATAGGGTTGGCTGATCCAGCAACCGCTTTACAGATTTTTACGCTTTCCAACCCTGTCGCCGCTTTAAGTAGATAATGAGATACATTATCATCTGCATTCTTAAATAATCAGTGAACACACAGGGATCGGGCAGTAGTGGCAATTTCTCTTGGGTCAGCGCGCCAATGGCACTGGATCAGCTCCGCGGTTTGCCTGGTGGGAATGCTATTGTTTGCCATCACCGGTATCACCCTGAACCATGCGGCGGAGATCCCCGCACACCCGCAAGTGATCACTCACGAGCTCAGCGTGCCCGCTGGGCTGCTGGATACCTGGAGTGGCAGCGAATCCGACACCACACAGTTGCCAGCGAGTTTGCTGCAGTGGCTGGCGAGCGAGCACCGTATCCGAGTGCCACGCAATCACCGCGGGGAGTGGGATGGCAGCGAATACTATCTCGCGATGCCGCGTCCCGGTGGGGATGCGTGGCTGTCCCTCGACCGCGACAGCGGCGATCTCACCTATGAAAGTACCGACCGTGGCTGGGTTGCCTATTTCAACGATTTGCACAAGGGGCGCGACACTGGCGGTGTGTGGCGCTGGTTCCTGGATATATTCGCGGTTGCCTGTGTGGTGTTCTGCGTGACCGGTTTCTGGCTGCTGTGGAAACAGTCATCGCGCCGAATTTCCACCTGGCCGGTAACCGCACTGGGAGTGCTGATCCCCCTGGTGATAGCACTGGTTTTCATTCACTGACCCTATCGACCTTCGGGAAAAGACATGGATATAAAGTTGTTCAAAAAACTGGCTGCAGCGGCCCTCATTTCCGCTTGCGGATTTGCCGGCACTGCACAGGCAGAAACCTTGCAGGTCAGTATCGAAATCCCGCGCCTCAAAGTGGCCGAATACCACAATCCCTATGTAGCGGTGTGGCTGGAAGATGAGTCTCGCAATGCCACCCAGATCGCCGTTTGGTACGACGTGGATATGCGCAATGGCGAGGGCAAGAAGTGGCTCAAGGACCTGCGTCAGTGGTGGCGCCGCGGCGGTCGCAGCCTGGACGTGCCGGTGGATGGCATTACTTCCGCAACCTATGGCCCTGGCAAGCATGCACTGGAAGTGGCGATTGACGAGAGCGATCTCGCCAAGCTGGCGCCCGGAAAATACCGCCTGCGGGTGGAGGCGGCGCGCGAAGTGGGCGGCCGTGAGCTGGTGGAAATTCCCCTGACCTGGCCGCTGGAAAAATCCGGCCAGCCGCTTTCTGCCAAGGGTGAAGAAGAACTGGGCAGTGTTCGCGTAGCACTGCTTCCCTGATTGCCAAGCGACGATTGAAAAGGAAAATCCCATGAAAAAAATGACCCTTGCCAGAGTCTTGTTGGCCGGCCTGATGACCGCTGGCGTTGCCATGCAAGCGGAAGCCCACCGCGCGTGGATTCTGCCGAGCTCCACGGTACTTTCCGGTGACGATCCCTATGTCACCTTCGACGCGGCGGTGTCAAATACCATCTTTTTCCCGGACCACGTCGCGATGGGGGTGGAAACGGTAACTGCTACCGCTCCGAACGGAGAAAAAATCGCGCTGGAAAATGCCTCCCGCGGCAAATACCGCACGACGTTTGACCTGCAGCTGAAGGAAGAGGGCACCTACAAGATTGGCGTCGCCTCCTCCGGTCTGCGCGCCATGTGGAAAGACGACGAAGGCAAGCGCCACATGTGGCCGGGACGCGGCCAGCAGGCGAATGATGCCGATTTCGCTACTGCGGTGCCGAAAAACGCCAAGGAACTGCGGGTTTCCCAAAGCTCCCGCCGTATCGAAACCTTCGTTACCGCCGGTGCGCCCAGTGACGCCGTGCTGAAGCCGCAAGGCATCGGCCTGGAACTGCAACCGATCACCCATCCCAATGACCTGTACGCCGGTGAAGTGGCCAAGTTCAAACTGCTGATCGATGGCGAACCGGCCAAGAATGCTGAGGTTGTTCTGATTCCGGGCGGCAGTCGCTATCGCGATTCCCAGAACGAGATCGAGGTAACCGCGGATAATGCCGGCCAGTTCAGTGTGACCTGGCCGAGTGCCGGCCAGTACTTTATGGAAGCGGAATACGAAGATGGCAAAGCCAAGGCACCGGCGACCGTGCGCAGTGGCACCTATACCGCCACCTTCGAAGTTTTGCCGATGTAAGGGCTGCGCCCAGTGAATCCCCGAGCCAGTCAGCAAGTGACTAGTCGGAAAGTTACTTGCCAGAAAGTTAATAGCCAGGAAATTAAACGGTGACAGAGAACCAGCGCATCTGCATTGCTCTTTTCTGCACCCTGGCGTGGCTTTTGTGGGTTTCAGTGCTGGTTGTACGGCATCGCCGCGCATTGCGTGCCACCCGTTGTCAGCAGCAAGCGCAGACGACGGGCGGTGTGCTGATTGCGTATGCGAGCCAGAGTGGCACCGCCGCCGCACTGGCCCGCCAGAGCGCAGAGCACCTGCTCCCGTCGCAGCCGGTCACGGTTCTGCCACTCAGTCTTGTGACTTCGCAGACGTTACAAGCCGCGCACAAGGCACTGTTCGTCGTTAGCACCTATGGCGAAGGGGAGCCGCCGGATAACGGCCAGCGCTTTGCCAGAAATTATCTGAGTGGCGCCGGCGGCGATACGGCCGCGCTGGATCTATCTCACCTTTCCTATTCCGTGGTCGCGCTGGGTGACAGCACATACGAACGCTTCTGTGCCTTCGGCCAGAGGCTGTTCGACGGTATGGCGCAACTGGGCGCGAAAGCGCTGGAACCATTGCACAAGGTCGACAGCGCTCGCGAAGAAGCCAGCGGTATCGGCAGCAGTATTGCCAGGGCCATGCCCAGTTGGTTCTGTGCGTCGCCGCCCGCGGAAAAAACTCGCAGTAATGCCACTGCCTGGTGGCGGCTGGCGGAGCGCACATTACTCAACCCCGGTAGTCCGGGCGCGCCGCTATTTGAATTGACCTTGCGCGCGGTCAACGATCTGCCCAAGTGGCGTGCTGGCGATGTGTTTGTGGTACAGCCGCGGCAGGAGCGCGCGCCGGTAGTGCGCTGGCTTGCATCTCACAATCTGCAAGCCACCCGCTGGATTGTCACCGATGGTCGTGGCCAGACACTACAGGCGTGGCTGCGCGATCGCGCGCTTCCCAATGCAGGGTTTGATCGGGAGAAGCTGCTGGGCGGGGACCTCAGCGAATTTCCGCTGCTGCCAGCGCGGGAGTATTCCGTGGCCTCAGGCCATCAGGAAAAGGCGCTCAAACTTGTCGTGCGCCAGCAGTTCACTGAAGAGGGGCGGCTCGGTCTCGGCTCCGGCTGGTTGACCGAATACTGCGAGCTGGGGGAGTTGTTTTCCGGCCATCTGCGGGAAAACAGCAACTGCCATACACCGGATCACCGTCGTCCGCTTCTGTTGATCGGCGCCGGCAGCGGCCTTGCCGGACTGCGCGCGCAGCTGGCGGAGCGGGCGGCACAGGCGAACTGCGGGCCAGTGTGGCTGGTTTTTGGCGAGCGCTGTCCGGACACTGACCGTCCGCTTGCACGGGAAATGGACAACTGGCTGCGACAGGGAACCTTATCGCGCTGCGAGCGGATTTTCTCCCGCGGTGGAGCGTCACCATTCCGCTATGTGCAGGAATTTCTCGCTGCGCAGCAGGGCGAATTGCGCTCCTTTATTTCCGGCGGTGCGGATATCTACGTGTGTGGCAATCGCGACGGCATGGGCGAAGGCGTGCACCGGGCGCTCAAGCAGCTTCTGGGGGAGCAGGAAGTGGAAACGCTGCTCGAATCCGGGCGCTACCGTCGGGACCTGTATTAAAGTGCAGGCCGGGCAATTAATGCCCGTCCTGCCAACCCATCTTTTCGCGCACAAACGCCGCCAGTTTTTCTCCGTTGGCGATGTGCTGGGCCACCCTCGGGTGCTGGGCGTAACCGGTATAGTCGAAAAACAGCGTGTGCAGCTTTGTATCCCCGGTCTGTTTCTGTATCTGTGCTACGGCTTTGCGAATGTAATCCGGCCATTTATTGTTGGCAGTGGCATCCATGCTGCCGAGGGCGCAGATAATATTGGCGTCGGGGTAGCGGGTGCGGATATCGCGAACAAAATCGACGTAGGCGTCGATCCGCTGCTGATCGTCGGGTACCGGCTGCAGGCGCTGTTTACTGTCTACCAGCCAACTGTCGTTCTGGAACAGGTTGATCACCACAACGTCCGGCGTCCAGCGCTGGAAATCCCAGCGGCTGTCATTGTCGCCAACGCCACTCAATTGGTCGTAATACGCTGACATGGTATAGGGGAACCAGCTCACCATGATGCCGATTCCACTTCGGCAGATGGTGTGCAGTTCGGCATCCAGTGTGCGCGCGGCCACCGCGCCGTAAGTCCAGTAGTGGTTCTGTTCCGAGGGCAGATCGTCGCGGCTGTTGTCCGCGCCCTCGTTGCCCATGCCGCAGCTGATGGAGTCGCCAAAGATTTCCATGCGCCGCTTGGGTCTCGCGCTTGCAGGCAGTAGCTTGCCGGAGCCTGACAACGTAAGCCCCCTGAATTTTGTCGCTCCGTACTCACCTTCGGTGCGCTTGTAGATTTCCACCGTGTGCTCACCTGGCGGCAGCACTCGGGAAATTTCATAGCTGTGCTCGCCCTTGTTGGCCAGCAGCACAAACGGATGTGCGGTATTGCCGTCGACAATCACATTGTAGAAATTCGAGCCGGTGGCGTCGTCCAGGGTTATGTGAAGCTCGGTGCCGGTAAAATTTGCCCGCACGCTGCTGCCCGGCCAGCTCAGAACGGGTGCGTGTTTATCACCGAAATCGATACGGCCCGTATATTGCAGTTCTGCCGCATTGGCGGGGACAGCTACACCGGTATTGGCGCCAGCGGCAGATACCGGCGCCGCCGAAAGCCCGGCCAGTACCAGCGCTGAAACGAACAAAGACCAATTTGTCATTGGGTTTAAACAACTCTTTTTTGTGATTGGTTTATTGTAATTGTGGGCATTGGTTCGCTGGCCGCTGCCGTCACTTACGGACTATTATCATTGGCTGCAACATAAACCTGTACGAAACCAGGTAAATCAATTTTCGCGAACTTGGAGGGCGAGGGTAATGTGTGACGAACTGAACAGTAAAGACGCCGAGGCTTACTTTCTGCAGCAGGGGGCCGGCAAGGGGGTAAGTCGCCGGACTTTTGGACGTCTTGGCATCGGTGCGGGTATTGGTACCGCACTCGCCTCCGCACTGCCCTGGTCCGCGGTGGCTGAGGTGGAAGGTGGGGTGAGTCTGGTGGAGAGCAATGTCACGGTGCCGACCCCGGACGGCGAGGCCGACTGCTATTTTGTGCACCCCGCCGAAGGGCGCCACCCAGCGGTGATCATGTGGCCAGATATCTTCGGTATACGCCCGGCGGTTCGCCAGATGGGCAAGCGCCTGGCACAGTCCGGTTACGCTGTGCTGGTGGTGAATCCCTACTACCGCAATATGCACGGTCAGCTGGTACCGGACGATGCAAAAATCATCGGCCCGGAATTGCGCGAAAAGATTTTCCCCAAGGGGCGGGAGCTCGCCGGCACCCTGTCACCGCAGACCTGCGTGACCGACGGCAAAGCGTTTATCGCATTCCTGGATAAACAGGCGGCGGTGGATCCGGCGAAAAAGGCGGGCACAGCCGGCTACTGCATGACCGGCTCCTATACCTTCCGCCTAGCTGCGGCAATGCCCGAACGCTTTGGTGCCGGTGCCTCATTTCACGGAGGTGGCCTGGTTACCGAAGCGCCGGACAGTCCGCATCGGCTGATTCCCGAGATCAAGGCCGGGTTTCTCGTGGCTATCGCCGAAAACGACGATGAGCGCCAGCCAGAGGCGAAGGTGGAGTTACGCAAAGCGTTTGATGCCGCAGGGCTGGATGCCACTGTGGAAGTTTACGAGGGCGCGATGCATGGCTGGTGTCCGCCAGATTCCATGGCGTACAACCAGCCTCAGGCAGAGCGTGCCTGGCAGGAAATGCTGACGCTATTCGGCAAGCGCCTGACTTGATCTTTGCATTGATTCCACCCCATTGCTTTTAACTGCCTGGTCCGCGCCCAGAATCAAATCTGCGGCGCGTTCTGCGATCGCAATGACGGGTGCATTGGTGTTGCCGCTGACAATATTAGGCATCACCGATGCATCCACCACGCGCAATCCCTCCACGCCGTGCACACGCAGTGTGCCGTCAACTACCGCCAGTTCATCACTCCCCATGCGACAACTGCCTACCGGGTGGTACACGCTCTCTGCATGCTGGCGAATAAACGCTTCAATTTCTTTGCGGCTGTTGGGCCGTGAGGTCGGTAACCACCAGTCCTTGTGATACTGCTGTAGCGGCGGCTGTTCGATAATTTCCCGCGCCTGTTCCACGCCTTCAATCAATACCTCGAGGTCTTCCTGCTCGTCGAGATAATTGGCATCGACCAGTGGCAGGTCGGCGGGATTGGCGGAGCGCAGGCGTACGCTGCCTCGGCTCAGCGGGCGCAGGCCGCAGACGTGGAGTGAGTAGCCGTATCCGCCCGGGCGCTCGCGGCCGTGATCGAACAGCGGTGCGGAGGTGAGGTGGAACTGCAGGTCTGCATAGCCACGTGCGAAGGTCGAACGGGAGAAGCCCCCGGCTTCGGCACCATTGCTGGTGAGCTGGCCGCGGTTGCGCCACAGAAAATCTGGCATGCTGGCGGCGGCCTTAAGGGTAGGCCACAGGGAATTGGAAAAAGTGATCGGGCGATTCACCTTCACTACTTGGGTCACGTCGAGATGGTCTTGCAGGTTTTCGCCGACACCAGGCAAATGGACTTTCGATTCAATATTCAGTGATTGCAACTGCTGCTGGTTGCCGATCCCTGAGAGTTGCAGCAGCTGCGGCGATTGCAGTGCACCGCCGCACAGGATGACCTCGCGGTGGGCGTACACTTGTCTTCCATCCAGTAACTGCACCCCGGTTGCCGATGTGTTGCGTAATAACACCCTGGCTACCCGTGCATTGGTCAGCACGGTGAGGTTATCGCGCACCTCTGCCGGGCGCAGGTAGGCAGTGGCGGCGGAACAGCGGCGGCCATCGCGCTGGGTAACCTGATAAAAACCGAAGCCGAACTGGCTGGGTCCGTTGAAGTCCTTGTTGGACTGGTGTCCGGCACTGATGGCTGCGTCCACGAAGGCAGCGCCGGCACGGGTTTTGTAGCGCAAATCGGAGACCGACAGCGGGCCCGTGTCATTGTGCAGCGGGCTGCGACCGCGCTGGTTGCCCTCGGATTTCAGGAAATACGGCAGCAGATTATTCCAGCTCCAGCCCGGGTTGCCGGCCTTTTCCCAGTCGTCGTAGTCGCCGGGATTACCGCGGATATACACCATGGCATTGATGGAGCTGCAGCCGCCCAGGGTTTTGCCCCTGGGCCAAAAGAGGCTGCGGTTATTGAGATGTTTTTGTGGCGTGGTGTGGTGGGGCAGGTTGTACTTGTCACCGGCCACGAGGAAGCCGATACCAATTGGCATTCGGATCAGCAGGCTGTCGTCCGGTGGTCCCGCTTCCAGCAGGCACACACTGAAGCGGCCGTCGGCGCTCAGGCGATTGGCCAGTACGCATCCGGCGGAACCGCCGCCGACAATGACATAGTCGAAAGAATTCTGTTTCAGTTCTTTCTTGCTGATTGTTTCCGTCATCACCGCGTTCTTCCCGTTTTATTCCCGTTATTTAGTTTCGGTCTTTATTTTTTGGGGCGGGCAATGTTGGGCATTATCCGCCGGCAATCATCCGCAGGCTGGATTTGCTGTGTTCTAGCAATTGGTCCAGATCGATTTGTTCCGGGCTCACCAGCCACTGGTAAATACCACCAAAAATCAGTGCGCAGTATTGTTCCGCAAATGCCTCAGGGGAGAGTGCGCTGCCGGAAAATTCCGCGCACTCTACAATCCAGCGCACCGCCTGTTTGCGTTGGTTATGGTGGATTTCCTGCAGTTTCTGCGTGATTTCCGAATGGTGGTCGATGGTGTGGTAGTAGAGCTTGTACATGGCTCGCAGGTGATCGGGATTGGAGCGCACAAAATTTTGCAGGGCGGTGACCGCCGCAATGATGGTGTCAAAGCCGCTGGTATCGGCGGTGGACCTGTCCAGCTCCTCACACCACAAATGGTGCAGGTGTTCGATCAGTGCGGAATAAAAAACATCTTTGGTCTTGTAGCGATAGGCGGCGAGGCCGCGGCTGTAGCCGGCGCTGGTGCCAATTTCTGCGAGGGTGGCCCGCTGTGGCCCCTGGTCGACGATCAGGCGAATGGCGGCGTCAAACATCTGGCTGTCTGACTGGGCGCTGCGCTCCGCCTGGGTCATACGCGATCGTCTGTTAGCGGTGGGGCTGCTCATTGGGGCCGTCCTGTGATTGGTGCTCCGGGGTGGGCGCCTATTGTCGCTCATTCACGCGCCGGTTTGCTGCAATGCCGCCAGTCTACCCAACAAACAAACTTGTCACAAGCAAGTAAGTGTGTGTATGCTGCTTGAAACGGTGGCAGACGGGCAACCGGAATCGGGACTGGATCGACGGCGATGCCGCGACCGGTATCCGAAATACAACGACAGGAGGCGAGTGCGGTGATAGTGAGACCCTTGGAGAGCGAACATGAGATGTTCCGGGATTCCGTGCGGAAGTTCCTGCAGGCGGAAGCGGTTCCCCATATGGAGGAGTGGCGGCAGCAGGGCGTGGTGGATCGGGAGATCTTCCGCAAGGCGGGGGAGAACGGCTTCCTGTTCATGTGGGCGGAAGAGCGCTTTGGTGGCCTCGGCCTGGAGGATTTCCGCTACGAGCAGGTGCTGATCGAGGAACTGTATCGCGCCGGCTGCGGGGATATTTTCATTCCCACCCACAACCGCCTCGTCGGCCGCTACCTCGGCAACCTGGCATCGGAAGAGCAGAAAGACCGCTTTTACCCCGGTTGCATCAACGGTGAAACCATTCTGGGTATTGCCATGACCGAGCCGGACACCGGCTCCGATCTCGCGGCGATGAAAACCCGCGCGGTGGATTGCGGCGATCACTGGCGTTTGAATGGCGCCAAGACCTATATCTCCAACGGCATCATCGGCGACCTGTTTGTGGTGGCGGCGCGTACCAGCGACGCCAAACACGGTGTGGGATTGTTTCTGGTGGAGCGCGGCATGGAAGGGTTCAGTCGTGGGCGCAACCTCGACAAACTCGGTATGAAAGCCCAGGACACCGCAGAACTGTTTTTCGACAATGTGTGCATCCCCAAAACCAATCAACTGGGTGAGCCGGACAAGGGGTTTTATTACCTGATGCAGAATCTGGCGGAAGAGCGTCTGCAGAGTGCCACCTGTTCGCTGGCCAATGCCAATGCCGCGCTGGACGAAACCCTCGAGTTCACCAAGGAGCGTAAGGTATTCGGCAATCCGGTGGCGAGCTTCCAGAACAACCGTTTCCAGTTTGCCAGTATGCGTACCGAACTCGATGTGGCTCAGGTGTACGTGGACCGTTGTGTGCAGGCGCAGAATGCGGGCGAGCTCAGCGGTGCTGACGCCGCGAAAGTAAAGCTGTTCTGCTCGGAACTGGAGGGCAGGGTAGTGGACCAGTGCCTGCAGTTTCACGGTAGCGCCGGTTATATGGATGAGTACCGCATCTCCCGCCGCTACGCGGATGCGCGCATCTCGCGCATTTACGCCGGCACCAGCGAGGTGATGCGGGAAATCATCTCGCGGGATATGGGGCTGGATTACCGAATCAAGAATGCGTAACGCGTACCGATTATCTGTCGCTAGCTTTTGTGCAAAGTTTCTGATGCCGGAGGGCAAAAAATGAAAACCAGAATTACAGAAATGCTGGGTGTCGAATACCCGATCGTTCAGGGTGGCATGATGTGGGTTGGCCGGGCGGAACTGGCTTCTGCGGTGTCTAATGCCGGCGGCCTCGGCATTATCACTGCACTTACCCAGCCAACGCCGGAGGATCTGTACAAGGAAATCCAGCGCTGCCGGGAAATGACCGATAAGCCTTTCGGCGTGAACCTCACCATTTTGCCCACGATCAAGCCGGTACCTTATGCAGAGTACGCGCAGGCCGCTATCGACGGTGGGGTTAAGGTAATCGAAACCGCCGGGCGCAACCCGGAAGAGTTTATTCCGCTGTTTCGTAAAAACGGGGTGAAGGTGATCCACAAGTGCACGTCGGTGCGCCACGCATTGAAAGCGGAAACCGTCGGCTGCGACGCGGTGAGCGTGGATGGTTTTGAATGCGCCGGTCACCCGGGGGAAGACGATGTGACCAATCTGGTATTGCTGCCGGTGGCTGCATCGAAACTGTCCATCCCCATGATCGCCTCCGGTGGTATCGGCAACGGCTACCAGCTGGCGGCGGCGCTGATGCTGGGGGCAGAAGGGGTGAATATGGGCACCCGCTTTGTGGCCACCAAGGAGGCGCCGGTACACCAGAATGTGAAGCAGGCCATGGTGGACGCGGATGAGCGCCAGACCACCCTGATTTTCCGCAGCCTGCGCAATACCGCGCGGGTATTCCGCAACTCCATTGCCTCCGAGGTGGTGTCCATCGAAGCGCGCCCGGGAGACACGGACTTCGCCGATCTCCAGCCGCTGGTGGCCGGGGTAAGAGGGCGCGAGCAGGTGCTGGAAGCCGGCGATGTCGAGGGCGGTATCTGGACCGCCGGGCAGGTAATCGGGCTGATCAACGACATTCCCAGCTGCGCGGAGCTGCTGGCGCGGATGATGGAAGAGGCGCGATCCGTGATCCGCGCGCGCGCAGAATTGTTGGGGTAACCCGCACTTTGTGACCCGTTTTCGCGCAGGCGTCCAGTATCGCGGTTGACAGGTACGGGCGCCCCACTTATTTTCAAACGACATAATAAATACAAGCCGGCCGATGATTGAGTCCGTAGCTAAGCTCCCAGAGCAACTGCGTCCGCCCGCCGCGTCTGAGCACCGTCAGCGCCGGGTGATGGCGCAACCCGCCAAGCTGTGCTGTCCGCAGGCACCGCCTTTCCAGATATTGCGTACCGCAATCAGTGAGCAGTTGTGCCGCGGCAATGGCCATGACAAGAGCGCGCGGGTTTCCCTGGTGCGCGCGCCTGCGGGCTTTGGCAAATCCACCCTGATGCGGCAGGTGTTCGAGCAGCTCGGCCAACAGGGGGTTGCCACCGCCTGGATGCGGCTGGACCTGGCGGATAACGATAGCGCGCGCCTGCTGCATTTCCTCGCCCGTGCACTGGACAAACTGTCCCCCGATGAATCTGAGCACAGTGGCGATGCGCCGGGTGCGGCTGCCATGGATCTACTGGACCGGGTGGAAACGCTGCCCGGCCCCTTCGCCCTGTTTCTCGACGATCTGGAAGTACTCCAGAACAGTGTTGCCCTCGCGTTTATTCGCCAGCTGGCGGAACGCCTCCCTCCTGACGGGCGCCTGATCCTGGGCTCCCGTACCCAGCCGGATATCGGTCTCGCGCGTCTGCGTGCCCGCGGGCAACTGCAGGAAATTGATGCCAACAGCCTGCGCTTCAGCGCCGAGGAAACCGCGCAGTTTCTGCAGCGGGAGTGCGGGCTGGAAATCGCCCCGGAGGATATTGCCACCCTGCACCAGACCACCGAGGGTTGGGCTGCGGCGCTGTGGCTTGCGTACCTCGCCCTGGAGCAGTGCCGCGATCCCGCGGCACTGGTGGCGGGTTTCTCCGGTTCCAACGCACTGGTCGCGGACTATCTCGGGGAGGAGGTGCTGGCGCGCCAGCCCGATGAGCTGCGGGAATTTATGCTTTCCACCAGCATACTCCCGCAGCTATCCGCCGAACTTTGCGATGCGGTGTGCGCGGGCAGTGGCAGCCAGGAAAAGCTGCTGGCGCTGTCCCGCAACCGTTTTTTGCTGGAGCCCATGGACGAGGAGGGACGCTGGTTCCGCTACCACAGCATGTTCTCGGCCTTCCTGCAGGGGCAATTGCAACAGCGGCATCCGGAAAAGGTGCCCGGGTTACATCGCGCCGCGGCGGAAGCCTATCTGGCCCAGGGGCGCGTAGTGGCTGCCATCGAACAGGCGCTCAAGTCCGGAGACATGGGCTATGCACTGCCGCTGTTCGCGGTGCATGCGGAGCGCTTGCTGGGCGATGGCCGCGGCCTGCTGCTCACCCGCCTGATGTCATTGGTTCCCACTGGCAAACTGCAGCAGTGGCCCGGCCTGCAGGTAGTACACGTGTGGGCTATCGCGTTCACCCGCGGTGCGGCTGAGGCCATGGCACAGCTGAATGAATACGAACAGGGCGCGCCGGCGGAATCCCAGGTACATCTGCACGGCATGGCACTCAGGCCCATGTTGCTGTCGATGCTGGATCGCCACGACGAGGCCTACCGCATCGCCTCCGACTATATCCACCGCCTGCCGGTGGAGCAGACGTTTCCCCACGCCATCCTGCGCACGTCCCTCGCCTACGTGGCGCTGGTGGTAGGCAATTACCGCGAGGCACAGGACCTGCTGGATGAGGGGCGACGCCTGCAGGTGATCGACTGCACCCCGTTTACGCATATTTACGCGCAGTGTGTGGAAGGTGCCATCGAACTGCTGCAGGGGCGCTTGCGGCAGGCGACCGCGCGCTTTCGCCTTGCCGCCGGAGTCAGTGAGCGCAACGGTCGCCCGGTGACCAACGGCAACGCCATGGCGGCGGTGCTGCTGTCGGAGGTGTGGTACGAGTGCGGCCAGTTTGCCGATGCCGAACGCCTGTTGCAGGTCTATGTACCGCTGGTGCAGGAGCAGGGTGTGCCGGATCACCTGATCTGCGGTCACCGCAATCTCGCGCGAATTCTTTACGCCCGCGGTGATCACGACGGCGCCTTCCAGACCATCACCGAACTCGAATACTTCGGTTACCGCAACGAACTGCCGCGGCTGGTGGCGAGTGCGCGTCTCGAGCGCAGCCGGATCTTTCTGCTCGAGGGCGATAAACACTCTGCCCGCGATGAGCTGAAGCGTGCCCAGTCTGTCGGTGATTGGGAGAAATTCGAGCGCTGGTCGCTGTTCGGTAGCGACCTGGATACACCGGGCGATGCGGAGTTGCGCTGGAAAATCCACTTTGCCGACAGCGACACTGCCGCGCGCCAACTCAAAGAGCAGATCGGTCAGGCCGAGGCCCTGGGGCGCGGGCGTCGCGCGCTCAAGCTCCGCCTGTTGTATGCCCTCGCCCTGTACCGTAGTGGCAATGAAAAGGCCGCGTTGCGGCAACTGCGCGATGTATTGCGCATCGCAGCTTCCGAACACTATGTGCGCCTGATTCTCGACGAAGGTGAGATGGCGGTGCAGCTGCTACAGCGCCTGGCCAGCCAGCAGGGCGTGGCCTTTGATCCGGACCAGTTGCTGCGCGACCCCCAGGCCCTGTTTCGCCAGCTGGTGCGTGAGTTAACCGCGAGCGCTGCCTTAGCCGGCGACGCGGGAATTACTACTGCCAATATGCCGCCACCCGCGCAAACCCCGGATGGCAAACCCCTGGAAAAACTCACCCGCAAGGAGTTTCAGGTACTGTGCCTGCTGGGTGAGGGGCTTTCCAATGGCGCCATCGGCGAGCGTATGTTCGTTTCTGAAAATACCGTGCGCACCCACCTCCGCAATATCAACGCCAAGCTGCACGCCCAGTCCCGTACCGAAGCGGTCGCCGTCGCGCGCAAGCTGAATCTCATTAACTGAGCAAGTTCCGCCGGGCTGGCCGTGCACCAGCCTGGTTCATCCTCGATAGACTGGGGGTGAAATTTCATCGGAATGGACGAGTTTTTTTTGTTATCGCCTTCGCATACTGCAATCAGTCCAATAAAAACTGAACCCAGTGTGAGGATAAGGCGCGGCCGGGCCGTATCAGCGCCGCCATACCAATAAAGATAGCGAGCGAGGAGAGATCTCCCATGGCGATGAATAACAAATCCCCCCGTATTTCCGGTAATCCCGTACTCCGGGCAAGTGCCCTGGCTACCGCTATTGCCGCGGCTGTACCGGCAGTGGCGCAGGATGGTGCGGGGCGTCAGCTGGAGGAAGTCGTGGTAACCGCCCAGCGGCGTGCCGAGAGCATGCAGGATGTGCCGGTGGCAGTTACGGCGGCAACTTCCGAAGACCTGGCGATGGCCCAGGTGGACAGCGTCGCGAACATCCAGCAGATCTCCTCCAGCATCAAGTTTGATGTCACCAACAGCGCCGCTAACAGTGCCAACATCATGATTCGCGGTATCGGTACCGTGGGTAACAGCCGCGCGTTCGAGGGTGCTGTGGGTGTGTTTGTCGATGGCGTATACCGCACCCGTGCCGGTCAGGCGATGCAGAACTGGCTGGATATCGGCGGCCTGGAAATCCTGCGCGGCCCTCAGGGTACGCTGTTTGGCAAGAACACCTCCGCCGGTGCGCTGATTCTCAACAGCGTGGCGCCCACCACCGATGCGTCGGAACTGGATTACGAAGTGACCGCCGGCAATTACGGCCGCCAGATGGTCCGCGGCGCCGCCAATATGCCGGTGACCGACGATTTCGCCGTGCGCATTGCCGGGCTTTGGGGGCAGCAGGATGGCTTTATCAAAGATCCCAATGGTGGTGACTACAACGAGCGCTCGCCCCGTGCCCTGAAAGCGCAGTTTCTCTATGAACCGTCGGAAACTTTCTCCGCACAGCTGATCGCAGACTGGTCTGATGAAAGCAATAACTGCTGTTACGGCCAGATCGACGTGGTTGACGGCCCGCTGCAGCCGTTTATCAGCAACGTACTGATTCCGGCCCGCGGCCTGCAGGCCCCCTCAGAAAACTTTGACGACTACGAGCAGGTGCTGAGCGGTGATACCGACCAGAACATCACCGACAAGGGTGCAGTGCTGAAGCTGCAGTGGGAGCTCGCCTCCGGCCAGACCGTCAACTCGGTGACCGGATATCGTGACTGGAGCATTTCCCAGTGGAACATGGACGCGGACTTTACCGGCGCCAATATCCTGATCATCAATGAGTCCCTGAATACGGAGATGGTTTCCCAGGAATTCACCCTGAACGGTGTAATTGACAGCTTCGGTCCCTTCGCCGGCGCCGATTATGTAGCCGGTGTCTACTATGCCACGGAAGATATTGCCGCTCACCATGAACTGGGGTGGGGCGACCAGGCGCAGACTTACTTCGATCTCTACCTCGGGTTTGCTGGGATTCCCGCGGGCTACGCCGACGCAAGCGCAGGCATCTGGAGTAATATCGATATGCCGGCGGACAGCACCACCTTTGCTGCCTTCACCCACTGGAACCTGGATGTGACCGAAAAATTCGGCCTGACCGTCGGTGCGCGCTACTCCAAGGATGAAAAAGCCGGGGCGATGCAGCGTAACTATTTCTCCCCGGCACCCACTGCTGTGTTCCGCCTGCTCGGCGTACAGCCGGGGCCGGAATACAACGATACCTTCAAAGACAGTGCGGTGAGCGGCACTCTGGCAGCCCGTTACCAGATCGACGACGCCATGATGGCCTACGCTTCTTACAGTCGTGGCTACAAGGCGGGTGGGGTGAACATCGATAACACCGCTGCCGGCACCCTGGTTAACAACCCGGCAGAAGTCCCCGGCGCAGTTCCGCTGGACCCCACCTACAAATCCGAGTTTGTTGATGGCTACGAGCTGGGTCTGAAGAGCGAGTACGCCGGTGGGCGCGCGCGCACCAACGTCGCGGTGTTCTACAACGAAATGAGCGACCTGCAGATCGCGCAGTTTATCGGAACCCAGTTCACCATCGACAACGCACCGGAAGCCACTGCCTACGGTCTGGAAGTGGAAAACCAGTTCCTGCTGAGTGATGCCTTCAGCCTCAACCTGGACGTTACCCATATTGCCGACGCCAGCTTTGGCAGTGACCCGGTGCTGGGATCTCTCGCAGACCGGGAATTTGCCCACGCGCCCGAGTGGGCCGGCAATCTGGCGCTGAGTGTGGATCAACCGCTGTCCAGTGCGCTCAGCCTGTTTGGCCGGGTCGGTATCAACTACTCCACCGAGCTGTACACCAACACGTCCAACGACCTGATGCGCGGCAACCAGAGTGAAGTGGCAGCCAATATCGGCGTGCGTTCTGAAGCGTCCGGCTGGACCCTGGCAGCCTGGTGTCAGAACTGTACCGACGAGCGTTACGTAACCCAGCATTTCAACTCCCCGCTACAGGGTAGTGATGCCAACGGTTATGTCTCTGCGCCACTCACCTACGGTGTCACCCTGCGCGGATCCTTCTGATCCGCAGCAGTGCTGAGTGTACGACCGCGGCATAGGTTTACCGCGGCCGTGCACGAGTGTGAATCGAGAAGAATATGAGTCAGGTGATGTCATGAGCCAGATACTGACCACGAAGATCGCGACGGATTCCGGGGTGCGGCTGCGGCAGGAAGAAAATGGTGTCCTCTTCCCTCCCGCAGAGCATACTGGCGAGTTCGAAAAATCCAATTGTGCTTCTCGCGTCGCCGCACTGGCTTCGCCGGATGCGCTGACCGAATCCTGGTTGAGCAATGCCCTGCGGTTGCGCAATCCGGCGTGGCCAGTGGTTGTGGGTTTTACCTGCGAACCGGTGTCTGCCAATGATTTCGACATTCTTGTGCGTCTGTTCCTGCGCTATGCCGACAGCAGTGATGGGGCGCCTGCAACCATCCTCGCCAAGTTTTCCCGCCCGCTGCCCAGTCCGCAGTGGGAGGACTTTATTCGTCATTCCTTCGCTCGCGAGGCATCTGCCTATCAGGAGCTGAACAGTCACTACGCCTGCCGGGTCCCGGGGCTGCTTTTTGCGGCCGCCGATGGCCAGTATTTCAATCTGCTGCTGGAAGATTGTGGTGGTGAAAGCTACGCGGTTGATGAAAGTCCCGATGAGCACCAGCCGGAACACGAGGCCGTGTTGCAGGAGCTCGCGCAGTTGCACGGCTGCTTTGTGCGGACGTCGCCGGCATCGGCCCCCGAGTGGCAGCTGCGGCAGCGGGACAGTGCCCGCTTTATTGCCCATCGCTATCGCGTTGGGGTGGAAGCGCTGCGCAGTATCTACGGCGGCTGGCTGGCACAGGGACATTTTGCCCTGGTGGAAAAATTTGCTGACTATGTGGCCGACTGGCACCGCTATGAACGACATATTCTCACCCTGAGTCACGGTGATGCGCGCCTGGAAAATGTGTTGTTCCAGCGCGACGGTGGTGCATGCCGCGGCAGCCTGCTCAGCTGGAAGCTCGCCGGTGTACGCAATCCAATGTACGACGTGGCCAGCCTGCTTTCCAACGACCTTTCCTATGTTGCCCGCAACAATAGCGAAGCGGCACTGCTGCAACGCTACTGCCGGGTGTTCGAACAAAGCGGAACCCAGTACCCGTTCCGCGAGGCTTGTGAGGACTATCGCTTCAACCTGTTCGGACCCCTCATTTTCAATATCTGCGCCAGCGGTTTCCTGCAGGACACCATTGCGCAGAACGGAGAGCTGATCAAACGCATCCGCCGAAATTGTATGGCTATCTTTGATTGGGATGCCATGACGCTGATGCAGAAACGACGCAATGTAATTGCGTAAAAATAATCAACGCCGAAGCAAGATCGACGCAGTAAGGAGTCAATATGATCCCGAGAACCCTGTTCCAACCGGAACACGAAGAATTTCGCCGCATGGTCAAGCGGTTTCTGGAAACCGAAGTCGTGCCCCATCACGAGCGCTGGGAAGAGCAGCAACATGTGGATCGGGAACTCTGGTACCGCGCCGGTGAGCTCGGTCTACTGTGTATGACCATTCCCGAAGAATACGGCGGTATGGGGGGCGATCGCGTTTACAGCACGGTTTTGATGGAAGAGCAGAGCTACGTCGGTGCCACCGGCCCCGGGTTTACCGTGCACTCGGATATTGTTGCCAACTATATCTACAACTTTGGCACCGAGGCGCAGAAGCTGCAGTGGCTACCACGCATGGCCTCCGGCGAAGCAGTCGGCGCGGTTGCCATGAGCGAACCGGGCACCGGCTCCGACTTGCAGGCGATTACTTGCCGCGCGGAAAAAGACGGGGATGACTATGTCATCAACGGCTCCAAGATATTTATCACCAACGGCTACCTCGCGGATATTGTTGTGGTCGTGGCAAAAACCGGTAACAGCGGTGAGGGTTCCAGAGACACTTCACTGATTCTGGTGGAGGCGGACCGCGCCGGTTTCAGCAAGGCACAGCCGCTGAAAAAAGTCGGGATGAAAGCACAGGATACCTGTGAGCTCTATTTCGAAAACGTTCGTGTCCCCCAGTCCAACCTGTTGGGTGAGGTGGAGGGGCAGGGCTTTATCCAGTTGATGCGCGAACTCTCCTGGGAACGATTGATCATTGCGATCCTTTCGGTCAGCAGCGCCCGCGCGGCACTGAAAAATACGCTGGATTACACTCGCGACCGCAAAGTGTTCGGACAGCCTGTGGCCAACTACCAGAACACCCGCTTCAAGCTGGCGGAGATGAAAACCGAGATCGAGATCGGCCAAGTGTTCGTCGATCGCTGTATCGAAGAGGTATTGGAAGGCAAGCTCGCCCCGGAAGCCGCCGCCGCCGCGAAATTGTGGACCTCGGAACTGTTGTGCCGGGTGGTGGATGAAGGTGTACAGCTGCACGGTGGCTATGGCTATATGCTCGAATATCCCATTGCCAAGGCCTATATCGACTCCCGTGCAGGCCGTATTTACGGCGGTACCAACGAGATTATGAAGGAACTGATTGCACGCAGCCTGTAACCGGCGGCTGCTTGGGAGCACAGTACCCGCGGTGCCCCGGCCAAGGTCTGATTGACAGGCTTCAGGGGCACCGGTAGCGTGATTGAAAATAAAAACAGTGTGATGAGAGTAGGTGTGCATGAGCAAGATCTTCGAGTTCGCCGAACCATTGGAATATGTCCTGCGCTGGGAAAAGGAAAAACCCAATGAGGTCTACCTAACCCAGCCCCTCGCCGGCGGCGAGGTGGAAACCTACACCTGGGGCCAGGTGGCGGAGCAGGCGCGGCGGGTTGCCGCCTATCTCAAATCCCTGGACCTGCCTGAGGGCAGCAATATCGCGTTAGTGGGAAAAAACAGTGCCCACTGGATCATGGCCGACCTCGCTATCTGGATGGCCGGGCACGTGCCCGTGCCTCTGTACCCGACCCTGGGTGCCGATGCCTGCACTTATATCCTGGAGCACAGTGAAGCCAAGCTGCTGTTTGTGGGCCGCCTCGATGGTGTGACCGACAGCTGGAGTGAACTGGCGCCGGTGCTGCCAGAGAGTCTGCCGCTGCTTTGTCTGCCCATGTCCCCTGCTGTTCGCGAGGTGAATTCTGTTCACTGGGACCAGCTGATCAGGGACTTTGAGCCACTGAAGGATGTGACACTTCGCGGGCGCGAGGCGCTGGCAACCATTATTTATACCTCCGGGACCACCGGGCGCCCCAAGGGCGTGATGCACAACTTCCGCTCTCTAACTGCACCGGCGGGTTGTTCGGTCAATTTGTGGTTGCCCAGTGAAAGCGACCGCATGCTTTCCTACCTGCCGCTGGCCCATGTGGCCGAGCGAGTCGCGGTTGAAATTCCCTCGCTACTTTTTGGCTTCCAGCTGTTTTTCAACGATAGCCTCGAGACTTTTCCGATCGACCTGAAGCGGGCGCGCCCCACACGCTTTTTCTCTGTGCCGAGGTTGTGGACCAAGTTCTACCAGGCGGTCAACGCAAAGATTCCGCCGGCGAAACAGAAAGTACTGTTTTCCATTCCTTTCCTTTCTTCGAAAGTGAAGAAGAAAATCCTGCAGGAATTGGGGCTGGATAGCGTTCAGGTGGGCCTTACCGGTGCTGCGCCGCTGTCAGCGGAAATCATCAGTTGGTATCGCAAGCTCGGGCTTGATCTTCTGGAAGTATTCGGGATGACAGAAAACTGTGCCGCATCCCACGCCGCCCGTATCGGCGAAGTGCGTCCCGGTTATGTGGGTACCCCGCTGGATGGTGTGGAGTGCCGTATCGATGACACCGGTGAGGTGCTGGTGAAAAGTCCGGGCCAGATGATGGGCTATTACAAGATGCCCGAGGAGACCAGGGCCTGTCTGACTGAAGATGGTTTTTTCCATACTGGAGACCGTGGCGAGCTCGACGAAAAAGGTCGGCTTCGAATTACCGGTCGTACCAAGGACCTGTTCAAAACCAGCAAGGGCAAATATGTTGCACCGGTGCCGATCGAAAATATGTTGGGCGCGCA
>NZ_DATCMV010000107.1:0-12063 GCF_036563125.1 Microbulbifer sp. | reverse complement strand
CTTGACCCGGTACATGGTGTGCGACAGCAGCCAGATCATCAGGCGCATGGCGAATTCGGGTACCTTGGTGAACACGAAAACCGCGACGGCCGCGTTCATTAACGCTATGACCATGAAGAATTGCGGAATAGTGAAACTTAGGAGAGAAAGAAAAATAATACCGAGTAGCGCAGAAATCACCATAAATAGCGAGTTCATGATATTAGTCATCGCGATTACTCGAGCTCGTATAGCTTCGGCCGAGCGCTCTTGAATCATCGCGTAGAGCGGCACTATGTACAGACCACCAAAAATCCCAATCAGTACCAGATGGAATAAAAACGCGTGAGCGCCCGGGCTTCCCCAGAAAGCGGTTAGTGAGACATCTGCGAGTGGTGCCAGATTGCCGCCTATAACCGACAGCGCGATACCAGCATAAGTAAGACCGGCCGCGCCGATGGGGACAAGGCCCAATTCGACCCTACCACCGGACAATCGTCCACATAATAGGGAGCCGATGGCGACACCGATTGTAAAACTGCACAGTAACAGGGCAACTATTGGCTCGTTTCCACCCAATACATTTTTTGCAAAGCTAGGTATTTGTGTCAGATAGGCAACGCCTAACAGCCAGAACCAAGAAATCCCTACTATCGCGTAGAAAATCGCAGGAGATTTACTGACCTCCTTTAGTACGCGAGCGGTTTGCCGGAACGGGTTCAGTTCGATTTTCAGGTCGGGTACCGGAGGTGCCGCTACGGGAATAGCGCGGCAGACCAGATAGCCTATTACTGCAATGGCAATAATCAGCCCACCGATCCAGAAGATATTACTGTCAGTATCACTTGCGCCTGACAAAATCGTGCCGACAATTGTGCCGCCTAGAATGGCAACAAAGGTAGCCATTTCGACCAGCGCGTTGCCTCCTACTAATTCGGCTTTATGCAGATGCTGGGGCAATATTGCATACTTGATTGGGCCGAAAAACGCGGACTGGACACCGAGTAGAAACAGTACCGTCAAGCAAAGAGCATTACTGCCGCTTACCAGCGCTACTACACCAAATAAACTGATGCCAATCTCGGCGAGTTTGATACGGCGAATCAACAAAGCTTTGTCGTATTTGTCGGCCAGTTGGCCGGCCGTGGCAGAAAACAGGAAAAAAGGCAGGATAAATAGGCCGGCGGCTAGGTTGTTGAGTGTATTGGCTTGATCTGCAGCGAGGCGAAAGGCGATTATCACCATCAGCGCACTTTTGAATACATTGTCGTTAAATGCGCCGAGAAACTGGGTGCAGAAAAAAGGCAGGAAGCGGCGGCTGCCAAGCAGCGCAAATTGGTTGTTATCGGCCATACGAATTCCCTGAAAGTCCGTTTTTGCCATGGTATGCGATTAATGCGGGGGATGCAGCGTTATCTCTCGCGCATAAAAAAGCCCCGCAGAGCGGGGCTTTTCGGTGTGGCTGCTATCGGGATTACCAGATAACCACACGCTCCTCTTCCGGCAGGTACATGCCGTCGCCTTCCTTCACGTCGAAGGCTTTGTAGAAGGCGTCGAGGTTCGGCAGTACGCCCTGAACCCGGTATTCCGCCGGAGAGTGCGGATCGGTCTTCAGGCGCTCGCTCAGGGCCTCGTCGCGCATCTTGCTGCGCCACACCTGTGCCCAGCCCATGAACACGCGCTGGTCGCCGGTGAAGCCGTCGATCACCGGGGCTTCGGTACCGTTCAGGGACATCTTGTAGGCCTTGTGGGCAATGCCGAGGCCGGACAGGTCGCCGATGTTTTCGCCGAGTGTCAGCTCGCCGTTCACGTGCTCGTCTTTGAGCGGTTCAAAACCGTTGTACTGGGCCACCAGCTTGTTGGTGAGGCCCTCGAAGTTGCTGCGGTCGGAGTCGGTCCACCAGTTGTTCAGATAGCCCTTGCCGTCAAACTTGCTGCCCTTGTCGTCGAAGCCGTGACCGATCTCGTGACCGATTACGCCGCCGATACCGCCGTAGTTCACCGCATCATCCGCATTCAGGTTGAAGAACGGCGGTTGCAGGATGGCTGCCGGGAACACGATTTCGTTCATCGGCGGGTTGTAGTAGGCGTTGACGGTTTGCGGGTTCATGTGCCATTCGCTGCGATCCAGCGGTTTGCCCAGCTTGCTGCGCTCTTCGAGGGTGTCGAAGATATTGGAGGCAAGCACGTTGCCTACCAGATCGTCGGCACTCACCTTGAGTTCGCTGTAGTCGCGCCACTTGTCCGGGTAGCCGATCTTGGTGGAGAAATTGGCCAGCTTGGTCAGCGCTTCCTTCTTGGTGTCTTCACTCATCCAGGTCAGGGATTCGATGGACTCTTTGTAGGCGGCCTTCAGGTTATCCACCAGCTTGACCATGCGCGCCTTGGCTTCCGGCGGGAAGTATTTTTCCACATAGCGCTGGCCCACCAGCTCACCGACGGAACCGTTCACGAACTGCACGGCGCGCTTCCAGCGCGGTTCCATTTCCTTCACACCGCGAATGGTAGTGCTGTAGAAATCGAAGTTGGCCTGGGCAATTTCGCTGTGCATGTAAGGGGCTGTGGCGGAGAGCACCTTGATTTTCAGGTAGCGCTTCCAGGTGTCCAGCTCGGTATCGGCGATGATCTTGTTGGCTGCTTCCAGATATTCCGGCTGGCCAACCAGGAAGTCATCCGCCTTTTCCAGGTGGGCTTTCTGCAGGTAGCTGTCGAAATCGACGGCCGGCATCATCGCCTTGAGTTCGGCTGCAGATTTTTTGTTGTAGTACTTGTCCGGATCGCGGTTTTCCACGCGGGTACGGTGATGTTCAGCCAGGCTTTTTTCCAGCTGATAAATGGTCTCGGCATACTGCTCAGCGTTTTCCAGGTCGGCGATCTGCTGCATTTTCACCAGGTAATCGCGGTAAGCCTGTTGCAGTTTCTGGCCTTTTTCGGAATCGTCAAAGTAGTAGTCGCGATCCGGCAGACCGAGGCCGGATTGCCAGATGAAGGTAATGTAGTTCTCTACATCCTTCAGGTCCTGGTTGATACCGGCACCAAAGGGAGTGGTGTAGCCCACGGTATCTGCATAGGCAAAGAAGTCGGTCAGGTCCTTCAGAGACTGGATCGCGTCTACCTTGGCCAGCTCACCGGAGATGGCGGTCAGGCCTTTTTTCTCGATCAGCTCTTCATTCATGTAACTGTTGTACAGGTCGCCGATCTGCTTGGCACCGGCGTTGTCCGCGTGCTCGCCGGCTTCCATGATCAGGGCTTTCACCTCTTCGGTCGCCTTGTCCGCGAGAATGGTGAAGCCGCCCCAGCGGGATTTGTCCGCGGGGATTTCGGTGTTCTTGATCCAGTTGCCGTTTACGTAGGAGAAAAAGTCATCCTGCGGGCGCACGCTGGTGTCCATCGCACTGATATCAATACCGGAACCGAGCGCGGCCTGGGGGGCGGCGGCTTCGGCGGCCGGTTTGGTCTGGGCGGCATCCGCCTGCGGGCTCTCGGATTTCGAGCAGCCGGTCAGTGAAGTGCCGGCAATGGCACCGGCAATCGCCAGGGGTAAAAGCAGTTTCTTCATGAATGGCCTTTTGGGCTTGTTATTTCTTGGTCGGTCCGCAGACCGGGTGGAATTTGACTGGACATAGTATGCAAGGGCGCTTGCGGTGGGCAAGGGGCCTTGCGCCCAGTCGCCGGAGGTGGGCGATGGAATTCCCCACAGGGTGGGGTTTGCCTTCCCTGGCTGGGGGTTGTTATTCCCAATTACTGCGCAGAATTTGATCCATCTTTGTGGGCTTTTACCTTGGTATGGGCCTGATGTTCTATGTTGTGGCGGAATTAACGCAATAAAAAAACCCCGCATTAGCGGGGTCTTTTATCTGTACATCAGTCCGGTAAGCGGAAAGTGATCGGTATGGTGAACTTGTACTCATTCATTTTCAGCTGGGATGGCGTGGTGGGGTAGGGCGCAGCGCGCTCCACCGCATCCAGTGCCTCGCGGTTAAGGCTGGAGAAGCGGGACTCCTGCAGCGTGGTCACGTTGAGCACATTGCCCTTGCTATCAATGGTAACGTTCAGGCGCACACTGCCTTCCTGGCCGCGCTCCATGGCGCGCTTCGGATAGTTAAGATTCTTGAAGGTATGACGCAGCAGCATGGAGTGATAGATCTGGCGCGCCAGGATCATATCCGCAGTGAGCGGTGCCTCATCTTCCTCGTCCTCTTCATCCATGGGTGGTGTCGCCGGACGCGTGGTGGTGGGCTTCAGCGGCTTGGGCTGGGTCTGCGCCACGGCTGGAGTTTCTGCTTTGGGTTCGGGACGCGCCGGAGTGGGCTTTTCAATTGCGGCGCTGCCGATGGCGGCGAGGCTCGGTGCCGGAATATCCGCGCTCAGGTCTGGCTTGGCGACGGCTACAACCCTGGCCGGCTCGGGCTTGGATTCATTTTTCGGCTCTGGCTTGGCGGGCGCGGCCGCTACTTCTTCCGTCTCTGAGTAGGTCGCGCGAACCTGGGCAATACGCGCGGCGCTCGGCTTCAGGGCTTCGAAAGTGGCCAGCAGGCCGCCTTTTACCTGGCCGGACTTCATCAGGTTATCGCGAAACTCGGTGGATGGCGGTACGGGACCAATCCAGGCGCGCAGCAGTGTGTTAAAAAATTCGCGATTTTGGATTGTGTCCAGCTCGACACCGTTCAGGGATACGCTGGTGGCACCACTATTGGCTGCGAATTCGATACGCAGGATGTCACCTGCCTGCAGGCGACCGCTGAACAGATTGGCAAAGGTCACCATGTTTTCTGCCTGACCAGAGAGGGTGTCGGCAGGGTTGTTGATGGCGATACCTTCCATCCACTGGTTACGCAGGCGACGAGCCGAGAGGTGGTCGGCAACCACGCGAATTTCCAGTGCCCGCGGCATATTGTTATCGAGTAGGGACGCGGAATCGTTTGACAGGCGCTCGGCGTAAACCGCAGCAAAGTATTGGTCTTTATTGAATTGCTGTTCCAGGGCGAGGCCGTTCAGAAGCGGTGCTGCTTTTGCAGTCAGGGCCGCAGCGAACAGCAGCAGGGCAAAGACAAGTTTGGTCGATTTCATTTTGCTTGGATTTCTATCTAAAGCCGGATGGGCAGAAACCGGCAGATCAAGCGCTGAAAAATCAATCAAAATACCCCAGACAAATTTCCAGCCACTTCGATCGCACCCTCCCCCCGAAAGGTGCGGGCTCCGAAAAATATCGCGAACGGCGAGTGACTGAAATTCCTCCAGCCACACTATGAAATTATTCGGAGCACCGCCCAACTCTACTTCAACTGCAATGGAGTTCAACCCTGAAATGGGTAAAATGTCTCGTTTTTTCAAATCCGGGATCTGTCGGGGCAGACAGCTGTCACTTTCAGCCTAGAATGCGGCATCTGGTGGTGCGTGGAATACTGCAATGCATCGCCAGCGTACCGATCGAGGGCCGATCAAGAACGACTGGATAAATGAATGTCGGGAGTGCCCGGTATATCGGACGTTTATATAAGCAACACGCGATCATGTGTGTTTTAAATAGCCAAGAGTTTCATGGATTACAAACCGCTTAGTGATTTTCCGCGGGATGCGGTTGATCGACTTTTGAATGTCATTCATCTCTTTCGCGATATTCGTGCCACCAGCGAGTGGCAATACGATGTCTTGCTGAAACGCTCGCGTCTGGTTTCCCTGGCGCACGGTGAGGTGTTGCTGCACGCAGGAGATGTTGACCAGTGGGTGTATTTCCTGCTGCGCGGAGAGTTGCAGGTCCATGTGGACGATACGGCAGCAGCGCGAGGTGAGCGTCCGCTGGCGGTGATTCGTCCGGGCGAACTGTTTGGGGATCTTGCCATGTTGCTGGCAGAGCCGCGCAGTGCCACCATCGTGGCGGCACCCGTCGGACAGGAAATTCAGGTACTGGCAGTGGATTGCACCCTGTTCGGTGACCTCGAAGACTTTTCCCTGCTGCATCTCCCCTCCAAGCTGGTGTTCTACCGTAATATGGTGCATTCGCTGCGCTGGAAACTCGAAGTCTATCGTTCGAAATATCCCAATCACGAGTTGGCCAATAGCCATCGCCGGCTCAAGCTGTATACCGGCCCCAAAAACTGTCGGGAAGAATTGCTGGCACTGGCGGACCAGGCGCGGCATCTGGCGCGAATCCTGCTGGACTGGAATGCAGAGTTTGGCAGCGGGCAATTGGCCGCCGAAGAATCTGATATGTCGGACTTTCTCGAATCCATACTTTCCTGATCCGCCTTGCCCTACCACGGGCGTCGCCCTATATGTGCGAACGATCTTGGGGGCCCCTGAACGGCCGGAGTGTACCGGCCGACTCCTCTCCGGGGCGGGACACTTCCCTTTCTTCCTTCTATATATCCGACTCTGTCAGTCCGTGCCGGCACTAACCGTTCAGTAAGCTGATCCAGCGAGCCAGCTTCCAGCGTATCAGGGGCAGCGGCACCCTGTTGCCGACTTGTGGATTGATGGTTTTCTTACCGGTGTCATCTTTTTCTGTTTTTCTTTAGGTAGATGTTCCTGTGGATTTCGCAATCCGACAGCTGTAGTCAATGCAGGGTTAGGCACTTTGTGCATAAAATGCCCATCTTCTGAGCCGTCCTGGCTGAGTTTTTCAACCTCCGTTAATGCAGGAATGCGGGTATGAATTTTCTGTTGAGCTTCTGGCGGCAGCGCAACTATCGAATAGCGGCGGGCGTGGCCCTCGTGGCATTCGTCTGGCTGTTAAGCGGGTTATGGTCCGGTGATGCCGCCGACAGGGGCGGGATGCCAGTTGCAGAGTCCACCCTCGCACGGGCAGGAGCGGAAACCCTGAGTGTCCGTGCGCGCCAGCTGGAAGCCCAGCCTTACGTAACCCGCGTCGTGGTGAACAGTCGCACCGAGCCCAACCGCAGTGTCAAGTTACGCGCGGAACTGGATGGCGTGATTGCCGCACTGCCGGTAGCGGAGGGCCAGCGGGTGGCTGCCGGTGATGTGATCTGTGAGATCGACGCGGAAGACCGACCGGAAAAACTGGTGCGGGCGCGGTCCGCTCTGCGCAAGGCCGAGCTGGACTTTGCCGGAGCCAAGAAATTGCAGGGCCGGGGGCTGCAGTCGGACGCGGCCATGGCGCAGCAGGAAGTGGCACTGGCAACTGCGCGCGCGGACCTGAAGCGCGCACAGGTGGATGTGGATAACCTGCGAATTCGCGCCCCTTTCGCCGGGTTGGTCAACATTCGCGCGGTGGAACTGGGAGATTTCATCCGCCGCGGCGAAGAGTGTGCGACCCTGCTGGATCTCGACCCGATTCTGGTAGTAGGCGAGGTTTCCGAGGTGCAGGTGGTCAATCTCAACCCCGGAGCCCAGGCCAGTGCGCAATTGCAGCTGGGTCAGGTGGTGCAAGGAAATCTGCGGTACGTGAGCCAGGAGGCACATCCCGTCACTCGCGCCTACCGGGTGGAAATGGCGGTGCCCAATGAACAAGGAATATTGCGCAGTGGTATCAGTGCGCGTATGGCGCTTCCCACCGGGGAAGTACTGGCGCACCGGATTAACTCTTCCCTGCTGACCCTGGATGATGAGGGGCACCTGGGTGTGCGGACGCTGGATGAGGAACAGCGGGTGCATTTTGCCCGTGTGCAGTTAGTTAGTGATGAGAATGAGGGTGTGTGGATTACCGGCCTGCCACCGCGGGCGACGTTGATTACTGTTGGGCAGGAATATGTGAGCGAAGGCGAGCGGGTTGAAGCGGTATTTGAGGACAGTGCCGGGGATCTGCCCGCTCCCAGCACGCAGTCTGCGGACCGTGCACAAGCCGAGGCACAACCATGAAATTATTGGAGAGTGCGGTAGAGCGTTTCCGCAGCAGTATCAGCCTGATGCTACTGGTCGTCATCATGGGGATCGCGGCGCGCGGCGCCATGACTGTGGAATCCAGCCCACAGGTGAGCCCACCCTTCGTCATCGTGCAGGTGAGGCATGAGGGCATTTCTCCGGAAGACGGTGTGCGATTGCTGGTGCGGCCACTGGAGCAGGAAATTCGTCCACTGGAAGGAGTGAAAGAGGTCATTGCCACCGCGCGCGAATCCCTGGCGTACCTGGTGGTGGAATTCGACTCTGCGCTGGATATCGATCAAGCGGTGGACGAGGTCCGAAATGCAGTGGATCGGGCCAAGGCGGAATTACCGCGAGATGCGGATGAACCCATTGTGGAAGAGGTGTCAGCGCAAGCCTTCCCTGCGATTGTGGTCACCCTTGCAGGAGAAGGGGTAAGCGAGCGGGAGCTGCTGCGCAGTGCCCAGATGCTGAAGCGCAAGGTCGAAAATATCCGCGAAGTGCTGGGCGCAGAAATTACCGGTAGTCGTGAAGAAGTCGTGGAGGCCACCATTGACCCGGTGCGCCTTGAGCATTACCAGATTACCAGTGGTGAATTGATCAATGCGGTACTGGGCAACAACCTGCTGATTCCCGCCGGGGAGATGGATGTCAGCAAAGGACGATTTTCCGTCAAGGTTCCGGGCCTTATTGAAAGCGCCGACGACGTCTATCAGATCCCGCTCAAGCAATCGGAGTACGGGGTAGTGACTCTGGGGCAGGTGACGGATATTCGCCGGACCTTCAAGGATGCCACCACTTATACCAGTGTGAATGGCAAACCCGGGCTAGCGATCAACGTGGAGAAGCGCACCGGTGCCAGCGCGGTGGATCTCGCGGACAGTGTACGTGCGGTAGTTGAGGCCGAGCGTGAATACCTGCCCCGCGGCGTGAAAGTCGATTTCGTATTCGACATGTCGCAGATCGCCCGGGATATGGTCAGCGAAATGGAGGGGAATATTCTCACGGCGATGTTGCTGGTCATGATCATCGTTGTCGGAGCGTTGGGTTTCCGCTCCGGGCTGTTGGTGGGGTTTGGTATTCCTTTTTCCTTGCTGTTTGGATGCATCATCGCCTGGTACCTTGGTTACTCCTTCAATTTCATGGTGATGTTCGGCATGTTGCTGGCGCTGGGCATGCTGATTGACGGTTCCATCGTGATCACCGAATTTGCCGACCGCAAAATGGCGGAGGGGCTATCGGCGCGTGCAGCTTACTCCATTGCCGTGCGGCGGATGTTCTGGCCGGTGGTGGCCTCTACCGGTACCACGCTTGCGGCATTCATGCCGATTATCTTCTGGCCCGGCGTGGTTGGGGATTTCATGCGCTATCTGCCGGTTACCGTATTTGCGGTGCTGGCGGGATCACTGGTTTATGCGCTGTTTTTTGCCCCGATACTCGGATCGGTGTTCGGCAAAAGCAATATGGACTTACAGACCCAGCAGTATCTCAAGCAGCTGGAAAACGGCGAACCGGCTGCCCTCGGCGGTATTACCGGTTTTTACGCCCGGATGCTCGACCCGGTGGTGCGCAGGCCCTTTGTGTCGTTCGCGGCGACGATTCTGGTGCTGATCGGAATTTTTATCGCCTTCGTCAGGTTCAATCCCGGAGTGGAATTCTTTACCGAGACCGAAGAGCAGTACGGCAACGTGGAAGTGCGTGCCCAGGGCAACCTGTCGATCGAGGAAAAGAAAGCGCTGGTCGCCCAGGTGGAGTCAGCGTTAATGCAGGTGCCGGAAGTGCGCGTGGTGTACTCGGCCGTCGGCTCCAGTGGTATCTCCGGTAATTCGGAGAAGTCCCCCGACCAGATTGCCAACCTGCTGGTGGAACTGGTGCCTTCGGTGGAGCGCGAGCGCAAGAGCCGGGAAATTTTTGCGGATATCCGCGAGCGTACCGGTCACTTCCCCGGTATCAAGACCAGTGCCAATGCCTTCGAGGGCGGACCGCCGGTGGGAAAAGACATTGTGCTGGAGTTGCGCAGCCGCAATTACGACAAGTTGCTGGCGGAAACCTGGCGCCTTCACCGCGCTCTGGAAGGTGAATTCGATGGGCTGCGGGATATCGTCAACACCGCGCCGCTCCCCGGAATCGAGTGGGAGGTTAAGGTCGACCGCGCCAAGGCGGCGCTGTACGGCGCGGATCTGACCGGGGTCGGCCGCGCGGTGCAGCTGGTCACCAACGGCGTTCTGATGGCGGAATATCGTCCGGATGATTCCGACGAGGAGGTGGATATCCGAATCCGCTATCCCGAGTACGCCCGCGGTATCACCGCGTTGGACGAACTCAAAGTGAATACCCCGAATGGCGCGGTACCGGTGGGAAGTTTCGTGTCCAGGGTGGCCGGACCCAAGGTAGACAAGATCGAGCGCATCGACGGTATTACCCGTATGCAGATAAAAGCGGATGTGAACGATGGCGTTCTGGCCGACGACAAAGTGCGGGAAGTCCGCCAGTGGCTGGCAGAGCATCCGATAGATGGTGAAGTGGAGTTGTTGTTCCGCGGCGCCGATGAAGATCAGAACGAGTCGCTGGTGTTTCTGCAGGTTGCGTTTTCGCTGTCGTTGTTCCTGATGTTTATCCTGCTGGTGACCCAGTTCAACAGCTTTTACCAGTCAGCGCTTATCCTGTCATCGGTGATCATGTCCACTGCCGGGGTCATGCTGGGGCTTACCCTGACCCAGAGTACCTTCAGTGTGATCATGACCGGGGTGGGTATTGTGGCGCTGGCGGGAATCGTGGTGAACAACAATATCGTGCTGATCGATACCTACAATTATGTTCGCAAAGCGGAGCCCGAGCTGAGTTGCGGCGCCGCCGCCGTCAAGGCATCGGCACAGCGGTTGCGCCCGGTATTTCTCACTACCGCCACCACGATTCTCGGTCTGCTGCCGTTGGCAATGGGGGTGAGTGTCGATATGGTCGGGCGCACGGTTGTGGTAAACGGCGTTATCGCATCTTTCTGGGTAAAGCTGGCCAGTGCCATTGTCTATGGACTCAGCTTTTCCACACTGTTGACCCTCATTGTGACACCGGTGATGTTGGCGTTGCCATCCGCACTCAGGGAAATCATGGGGGGCGTGATAAGGAGCTTGAAGCCACTTTTGCCGGCGAAAGGCGGCAAGTAATCGGAAGGGTGTCGGGGCACAGGACCCGAAGACCTGACGCCGGCCATAAAAAAACCCCGGGGATACCGGGGTTTTTTGTTTCTGTCTGCCAGAAATGACAGCTTAGGCCTGAGCCGGAGCCTTCGGCGGACGACCGCGGCGACCCGGAGCCTTCTTGGCTGCGCCAGCCTTGGCGGCCTTGGCGGGACGACCAGGCTTTTTCTTGGCTGCACCAGCCTTGGCGGGACGGCCAGGCTTCTTGGCGGCAGGCGCGGCAGCACCAGCTTCAGCAGCGGCTTTCTTTGGGCGACCTGGCTTTTTCTTGGCGGCGGCCTTGGCTTTGGCGGAAGCCGCTTTGGCTTTCTCGGAAGCCTTTTTCTTGGCTACAGCAGCTTTTTTCTTCTCTGCAGCAGCTTTCTTCTTGGCAGCGGCGGCAGCCTTTACCTTGGCAGCAGCAGCTTTTTTCTTGGCAGCGGCAGCGGCTTTCTTCTTGGCGGCGGCAGCGGCCTTTTTCTCCGCAGCAGCCTTCTTCTTGGCTGCAGCAGCGGCTTTCTTCTTCTCGGCTGCGGTTTTCTTCTTCTCAGCAGCAGTCAGCTTCTTGGTGATGGCAGCCTCTTCTTTGGCTACGGCCTTGGCCACTTTTGCCATCAGCTTGTTGTCAGCGCTGATGGTAGCCAGCTTGGCTTTCGCGTCAGCGGCAGCTGCTTTGGTGGTTGCGGCGGCTTTCTTGGCTGCAGCGGCTGCTTCCTGGGCGGCTTTCAGTTGCTTTTGCTGAGCGGCAGACTTTTTCTTGGCGCGGGCAGCTTTTACTTTGGCTTGTGCAGCAGCTACCTTTTTGGCGGCGGCGTCGGCATCTTTGGAGAGCTTGTCAGCTTCTTTTTTGGCTTCAGCTTCCTGGCCGCTGCGGGCCTTTTCGAGCTGGGCTTTCAGTGAGGCGAGTTCCGCTTCCAACTTCGCAACGGCGCTCACCGTGGTAGTGGTGGCTTTCTTACGTGCGGCCATAAAATATCCCTGTATCTGAATTTAATATCTAGATGTTATTTTGGATGAGTGGAATTCATCGCGCTAATTGCAGCTCATTTATATACTTGAATGCAAGTGTTTTAAGGGTGTTTTTACT
>NZ_DATCMV010000018.1:0-25645 GCF_036563125.1 Microbulbifer sp. | reverse complement strand
CAGTCTGTTTTTGGCCGCGCTCAATGATCACGCCCACATCCCGTGCGCCGCGTACTGCTCCGGGTTTGGACAGGCGCAGGCGCAGCCAGCTCACATTGAATTCGCTGCGCACAATGTCCGCCGCCTGTTCCGCCATGGTCTCCACCAGCAGGAACTCGCTGCCTTCGATAAATGCAATCAAGCGCTTGGCCACGGCTTTGTAATTGAGCGTGTGCTCGATGTTGTCGGTGCGCGCGGCTTCGCGAATATCGAAGGACATTTCGATATCCAGGCTCACGGTCTGGCGCACCTCACGCTCCCAGTCGTAGATACCGATGATGGTGTCCACCTTGAGGTCGCGGATATAAACGATATCCAATTTCTTCTCCTTTATTCCCTGCCCAGTGCGCCGGTCAGTTCCGTCAGCGGCCAGCGCGGACGCACATCAATGTCTAGCCCCGTGCGCTGCCCGGCCTGCAGGCGCAGGCAGCCGGCGTAGGCGATCATGGCACCGTTGTCGGTACAGAACTCCTGACGCGGGTAATACACGCTGCAGCCGTCTTCCGCGAGGCGCGCTTCCAGCCTCTGCCGCAGCAGCTTGTTGGCGGAGACGCCTCCGGCAATCACCAGGGTCTTGCGCCCCGTCTGCTTGAGGGCGCGGCGGCATTTGATCACCAGGGTGTCCACCACCGCCTCCTGAAAGGCCGCGGCGATATCCGCACAGGTTTGCTCCTCTGGCAGGCCGTCCTCCAGCGCGTGCTGTTGCACCGTGGTCAAGGTGAAGGTCTTCAATCCGGAAAAACTGAAATCCAGCCCCGGCCGGTCGGTCATCGGACGCGGAAAGGTAAAGCGCTGCGGGTCGCCCTTCTCAGCCAGAGCGGCGAGGCGCGGACCGCCCGGATAGTCGAGGTCGAGCATTTTGGCCGCCTTGTCAAAGGCCTCACCGGCGGCGTCGTCCAGGGATTCTCCCAGCAGCGTGTAGCGACCGAGTCCCTGCACATCCACCAGCTGGGTGTGACCGCCGGAGACCAGCAGGGCCACAAACGGAAATGCCGGCGGATTTTCCTCCAGCATGGGGGCCAGCAGGTGTCCTTCCATATGGTGAACGCCCACCGCCGGCACATTCCAGCCGAACGCCAGCGCGCGACCGGCACAGGCGCCCACCATCAAGGCGCCGATAAGACCGGGTCCTGCGGTGTAGGCAACACCGTCGATGTCTTCAGGGCGAGTATTACTCGCAGCCATCACCTCCCGGATCAGCGGCAACAGTTTGCGCACGTGATCGCGACTCGCCAGTTCCGGCACTACCCCGCCGTAGTCCGCATGCAGTTTGACCTGACTGTAAAGGGTGTGGCCCAGCAACCCCTGCTCACTGTCGTACAGGGCGACGCCGGTTTCGTCACAAGAGGTTTCTATTCCGAGTACTCGCACAGTTATCTCACATTCAACAAACGGTCCCCCACAGGCACCTGAAGCGGACAAATGACCACTGCGATCCGGGTGGAGGGGGCGCTATCATACTCTGTAGCGCGTATACCTGCGCAGCGCCGAGCCGAAAGCACCTGACCCAAGCGTCACACAAAGCGCGCAACCAGCCCTCAGGCGCGATAGTGGCTCACCCGGGCGGGGATACCGCCACAAGGCTTGCGAAGGCCAAATCATCTGTATAGAATTTGCGCCCTCGCTGTGAACCGGCCTCCGGATTGCATCTGCGAGAAGAGCAATTTGCCGGACAGGCCACGCCAGAAGTCCTTAGTTTGGACGCTGGCAGAGAGAAACGAATTTTACAGGTAATCTAATGCCCTCAGTACGCATCAAAGACAACGAGCCCTTTGACATCGCCCTGCGCCGCTTCAAGCGCTCTTGTGAAAAAGCTGGTGTACTCTCCGAAGTACGTCGTCGCGAGTTCTACGAAAAGCCCACCTGGATTCGCAAGCGCAAGGCTGCCGCTGCTGTTAAGCGTCACGCCAAGAAAATGCAGCGCGAAAACCGCAAGTTCCAGCGTCTCTACTGAGTTCGAGCTTAATCTCTCGCTCACAGCAAGATGACGTGAACCCGGTTCGCGATCTGAAACGGCGCCCGAGGCAACTCGCGCGCCGTTTTTTATTTCCGGATCAATGCACTTTGCTTCACCGCGCCGATCCGCCACTATTGACCACCAATTTCGCCCGTAAACACTGGTTGAGACAACTCTGGATAACATCATGAGCACACTCAAGGAAACCCTCTCCACCGCTACCAAAGACGCCATGAAGGCCCGCGAAAAGGCGCGCCTGGCGACCCTGCGCCTGATCAATGCCGAGATCAAGCGTGTGGAAGTGGACGAGCGTATCGAGCTGGACGACGCCCGCATCCTCGCCGTGTTGGACAAGATGACCAAGCAGCGCCGCGATTCCATCACCCAGTACGAAAAGGCTGGCCGCCCGGAACTGGCGGAAATTGAGCAGCAGGAAATCGACGTGATCCAGGAATTCCTGCCAGCGCAGCTGTCAGAAGCGGAAATCGCCGACATCGTCCGCGCCGCGGTAGCCGAGACGGGCGCCAGCAGCATGGCGGATATGGGCAAGGTTATGGCACTGGTGAAACCGCAGGTGCAGGGCCGCGCGGATATGGGTGCCGTCAGCAAACTCGCCAAAGCCGCGTTTTAACAAGCGTTCAGGCAGCAGCAGATGGCAGGCAAGATCCCGCAGTACTTTATCGACGACCTGTTGGCGCGCGCCGACATAGTTCCTGTCGTCGATAGCCGGGTAAAACTGCGCAAAACCGGAAAAAACTATTCCGCCTGCTGCCCGTTTCACGACGAAAAGACCCCATCGTTCACCGTAAGCCCGGACAAGCAGTTCTACTACTGCTTTGGCTGTGGTGCCAGCGGCAACGCGGTCGGCTTCCTGATGGAATACGACCGCCTGCCATTTCCGGAGGCAGTGGAAAAGCTCGCCGCGAGCCTTGGTATCGAAGTGCCGCGGGAGCAGCTCGCCCCGGGCCAGATCAAGCGCCAGCAGGAGAGCCAGAGCCTCTACCAGCTTACGGAAAAGGCCGCGGAATTCTTCCGCGCGCAACTGAAAGACCACAAGATCGCCGCCCGCGCCATCACCTACCTGAAAAACCGCGGTCTGTCCGGCGCGGTGGCCAAGGAGTTTGGTATCGGCCTGGCGCCGCCTGGGTGGGACAATCTGCTCAACCAGCTAGGCACCTCCTCGGAAAAAGCCGAGCAACTGGAGCTCGCAGGTCTCGCCATCCGCCGCACCGACAGCGACGGCTCCGCTAGTGGAACTGGGGGCAAGAACGAGCCTGGCAAGCGCCATCACTACGACCGCTTCCGCAACCGCATCATGTTCCCGATCCGCGATCAGCGCGGGCGCACCATTGCGTTTGGCGGCCGTGTGCTGGGGGACGAAAAGCCGAAGTACCTCAACTCGCCCGAAACCCCGATTTTCCACAAGGGCAAGGAGCTGTATGGACTGTGGGAGGCGCGCCAGGCCAACCGCGAGCTGAAGCGGCTGATCGTGGTGGAAGGCTATATGGACGTGGTGGCACTGGCCCAGTTCGGCATCCGCTGCGCCGTTGCCACCCTCGGTACCGCCTGCGGCGAGGACCATATCCAGCTTGCTTTCCGCCACACCCAGGAACTGGTGTTCTGTTTCGACGGTGACCAGGCCGGGCGCACCGCTGCCCGCCGCGCGCTGGAGGCCGCACTGCCGCACATGCAGGATGGACGTAGCCTGCGCTTCCTGCTGCTGCCCGAGGGGGAAGACCCGGATACCCTGGTCCGCCAGATCGGCGGTGAGCGCTTCGACCAGTTGATCGACGAGCAGGGCCGCCCGCTGGAAGACTTCCTGTTCGACCTGCTGGGGGAAGGCATCAACATCCAGACCATGGACGGCCGCGCGCGCCTGTCCAAGGCCGCCGCCCCCCTGCTAGACCTGCTGCCCGCCGGCGTCTACCGCCAGCTGATGTTCCAGCAGCTCGCCCGCCGCACCGGTCTCGAACAGGACATGCTGGAAGAGATCATCGCCGCGGAAAAGGCGCGCACCGCCAAACTCGCCCAGGATGCGCGGCCTCCGGCCCCGCAACCGGCCCAGACCCAGCCCCAGGCCGCGGCGCTGCCGGAGTCCACACCGACAATCGACTTTCCGGACGCAGACGACTACCCAGCCGCGCCCCCCCCGGACTACGACTACCGCGACGAGCCACCGCCCTACCCGGACGAAGAAGCTCCGCAGCAGACAACCGCACGACGCCGCGGCGGCCAGTATCGCCTGCCTGCCGAGCGCATGCTGATCGCCCTGCTGCTGCACCACCCTCAGCTGGCGCAGCTGATCGACGAGAGTGCGCGCTTTGCCGGCAGCAGCGACGCCGATCTACAGCTGTTCGGCGACATCCTCAAGGTCATGCACCAGAACCCGGCGCTCAACAGCAACCAACTATTCGGCCGCCTGATGAATCTGGAGTGCAAGGAGGCCCGCGAACTCATCCCGCGCCTCGCCATGAGCCACCCGATTGTGGGCGGCGCCGGCCAGAAGCTGGAATACGACCCCGAGACCGAATTCCGCGACTGCCTGCAGAGCCTCGACCAGGCCGCCGAGCGGCAGCGCAAGCGCAGCCTGGTGGACCAGCTGAAAAGTGCCGGCAACACCCTGGGCGCCGAACAACTGGCACTGCTGGCACAATTTCGGCGCAAATCCGACTAACAGCCCCTTGAATTCCAGGGCGCCAGCACCATATTCACATCCCCTCCGCCAAAAGCGGCGGAAACCTGGTCAGACAAACGCCCGGAGCCCCCGAAACCACTCACCTGCCTTGACAGTCACGGTGGTTATTGCTTACGCAAATACGCTATAATCCCGCGTCTTTGTCCAGACAAAAGTCCCGACTTTCCAATCCCCAGAATTCAGGGTTGTGCATGACCGACAAAACCCAACAGCAAAAGACCACCTCCCGCATCAGAGAGCTGATCGCCCGCGGTAAAGAGCAGGGCTACCTCACCTATGCGGAGGTGAATGACCACCTGCCGGAGGACATCTCCGATCCAGATCAGGTGGAAGACATCATCGGCATGATCAACGACATGGGTATCAAGGTGTTCGAAAGCGCACCGGATGCCGAAGAGCTGTTGATGGCCGAAGGCGATAGCTCCGCCGATGAAATTGCCGCCGCCGAAGCCGCCGCCGCCCTCGCCGCGGTAGAGTCCGACGTTGGCCGCACCACCGACCCGGTGCGCATGTACATGCGCGAAATGGGAACCGTGGAACTGCTCACCCGCGAGGGCGAGATCGCCATTGCCAAGCGTATCGAAGAAGGCCTGCGTGAGCTTATGGCCGCCCTTGCCTACTGGCCGGGCGCGGTACAGCAGGTGATCGACGAGTATGCGCTGATCGAGAAAGAAGAGCGCCGCATTCCCGACGTGATTGCCGGCTGGCTCGACCCCGCGGAAGACGTACCTCCCGGTGCCCAGGCCGGTCAGGATACCGACACCTCCGCCAGCGACAGCGACTCCGACAGCGACTCCGACAGCGATGACGACGACGATGACGACTCCTCTACCCAGGAAGAGGAAGAGACCACCAGCGGCATCGACCCGGAAGAGCTGGCCGCGCGCATGCAGGAACTGATCGCGGCACAGAAGAAAGCCGACGCCGCCGTCAAGAAACATGGCCGCGACTCCAAAGAGGCCGGTGAGGCCATGGAAGCCGTGGGCGATATCTTCCGTTTCTTCAAACTGGCCCCGCGCCAGTTCGATCCACTGTACAACCAGGTACGCAGTATTCTCGACGAAGTGCGCGAACAGGAGCGCGTCGTCATGAACCTGTGTATCAAGAAAGCGAAGATGCCGCGCAAGACCTTCATCAAGGAATTCCCCGGCAACGAAGTGAATGACGACTGGGTACCGTCCATCGTCAAGAAAAAGCGCGACTACTCCGACGCCCTGCGTCAGGTAGCCGAAGAAGTTCAGCGCGCCCAGCGCAAGCTGACCCAGGCCCAGGACAAGGCCCAGCTGGAAATCGGCCAGATCAAAGAGATCAACCGCCGCATGTCCATCGGTGAGGCACGCTCCCGTCGCGCCAAGAAAGAAATGGTCGAGGCCAACCTGCGTCTGGTGATCTCCATCGCCAAGAAGTACACCAACCGCGGCCTGCAGTTCCTGGACCTGATCCAGGAGGGCAACATCGGCCTGATGAAGGCGGTAGACAAGTTCGAATACCGTCGCGGTTACAAGTTCTCCACCTACGCTACCTGGTGGATTCGCCAGGCCATTACCCGCTCCATCGCGGATCAGGCGCGCACCATCCGTATCCCGGTGCACATGATTGAGACCATCAACAAGCTCAATCGTATCAGCCGCCAGATGCTGCAGGAGATGGGCCGCGAACCCACTCCGGAAGAGCTGGGCGAGCGTATGGATATGCCGGAAGACAAGGTGCGCAAGGTCCTGAAAATCGCCAAGGAACCGATCTCCATGGAGACGCCGATCGGCGATGATGAAGATTCCCATCTGGGTGACTTTATCGAAGACCAGAACCAGTCGTCTCCGGTGGACACCGCCACGGCAACCGGCCTGCACGACGCCACCCGCGCCGTACTGGCGGGACTGACCGCACGGGAAGCCAAGGTACTGCGTATGCGCTTCGGTATCGACATGAACACCGACCACACCCTCGAGGAGGTGGGCAAACAGTTCGACGTTACCCGGGAGCGTATCCGCCAGATCGAAGCCAAGGCGTTGCGCAAACTGCGCCACCCCTCGCGCTCCGAGCACCTGCGCAGCTTCCTGGACGAATAATTCGTCCATAATAAAAAGCCCGGAATTCCCGGGCTTTTTTTTTGACATTTTATTGACAGTGACGCGGCGAGAATCCGTGTTCTTACTGCCCGATCGCAGGGCGAAACACAGCCACATGGGACGCAAGAAACCAGCCATGCAAGATCAATTTGTCAACAAACCCGGCAAAACCGGCATCTCCCGCCTGATCGATGCCACCGAATATTCCCGCCAGGGGCTGCTCGCCACCTGGCGCAACGAGGCTGCCTTCCGCCAGGAAGTCACCCTTGCCATCTTCCTGATCCCCGCCGCCCTTTGGCTCGGTGAAAGCGGCGTGGAGCGCGCGCTGCTGATCGGCGCCACCCTGCTGGTGATGATCGTCGAACTGCTGAATAGCGCGGTGGAAGCCGTGGTGGACCGGGTCGGCCCGGAGAAGCACCCGCTGTCGAAGATCGCCAAGGACACCGCCTCTGCTGCGGTGTCGCTGTCCCTGCTGATGTGGCTCACCACCTGGGGCTGTATCCTGTTGCCGCGCTGGATCGGCTGAGAAATTGCTGAAAAATTACCGCGCGGCATAGCCCGACAAAATTCGCCACCGCCGGGCCTTCCGCGCGGCAAGCCCCGTCCCCTTGGCTAAAATTCTGGAACCATCGTACCAGTTGGCGTGTGCAACGGATCTGCACACTCAGTACCAATAACGAACCAGGGACGGATTCATGTTGTCGTACCTCCGCGTCGCCGGTGCGTTTTGCGACCGCGCGCCGACGCAGCGCCGCATCTTGCTGCCACTCCTGTTCACCCCGCTGGTCACTTCCAGCGCCCTCGCCCAGACCGCGGCGACCCAGCTGAGTTTTGGCAGCGGCGACGACCTCTACACACTGACCGCCAGCAGCTCCGCAGGCAGCGACCAAGACCTCCAGATTGACGGCGGCAGCGGTCGCGATACCCTCACCATCCAGGGCCTCAGCATCGCCAATCCCGCGCGCCTGCGGCGCTGGGAGACCGTGGAACTGGAAAGCGGCTCCCGCCTCACCCTCGACACTCACCTGACTCTGGGCGACGACGGTCAACTACCCAGTCAGCTCATCATCGACAGCGACAGTGCCCTGCTGCTGCCACTCTACAGCGCCGGCGTATTTCCCAGCGGCAACCAGCCACTCACCGTGACCAATCACGGGCTGATCGATATGAGCGGCACGAGTGCCAATCTGCTGATGATCCAGGGGAATTACACGGGTAGCGGCGCCATCCGTATGGACATGGTGGCGGGAGGGGATGACAGTCTCGCGGACCGACTGGTGATCAGTGGTGGCAATGCCAGCGGCAATACCCTGCTGCAGTTCAACCGTCTGGCCGGCAGCGGCGCCGACACTCTGGACGGTATTCTGGTGGTGGAAACCCGCGGCGGCGCCAGCACCGCGGACAACGCCTTCTACATGACCGAATCCATCTCCGCCGGCCCCTACGAATACTTTCTGTTTCGCGGCGGACACGATCCCGCAGACGCGGACAACTGGTACTTGCGCTCAAACTTACTGCCCGGCGATGTACCGGCTACCAGCCCGTCTGCCCCGGCTGCCACATTTGCATTCACCAGTGGCGCAGGTATTGCAGTGGCCACTGGCGACATTGGCGAGGCGGCGATCCCGATCATCGCACCGCCCCCCTCAGCAGGCAGTGCGCCAATCCGCCTGTACCGCCCGGAAATTCCCCTCTACGCGCAGACAAAATCCCTCGCCCGCCTGACCTCGCTGCAGGAGATCGGCAGCTACCACAAACGCCGGGGGGAGCAGCGCAGCTGGTTTGACGGGGTCAACGACGACTGGATGCGCGTGCATCACACCAGTGCGGACTACAACTGGCACGGGGATACCAGCAACCGCTTTGACGGCAACATCACCGGCGTGCAGCTCGGCACCAACCTCTGGTCCGGTCCCACCTGCACCGGCGGCGCCCGCGAAATGGGCCTGTTCCTCGGCAGCACCCGCGCCAGCGGCGATGTCACCGGCTTCGCGCGCGGCTTCAGCGATTACGAGGCCGGGCAGAACCAGCTCACCAGCCACCACATCGGCTACTACTTCAACAACTACCGCCCGGATATGGGCTACCTCGATGTGACCGCCAAGGTCGCCTACCTGAAACTGGAAAGTCGCTCCTCCCGCGGCATCGGCGACACGGTCAGCGGCCCGCAACTCACCCTGTCCATGGAAAAAGGCTTTACCTGGCAGGTGGCAGAGCACGTAAACCTGGAACCGCAGCTGCAATTGGTCCTCAACTACAGCAACCTCAGCGCGTTCGACGATGGCATTTCCTGGGTGGAACCGGACATGACCCCGGAGGCCAACTTCCGCGTGGGCCTGCGCAGCTACAATACCGACACTCCCTGGCTCGACCGCCGGCTGCGCTTTTATCTGTTCGGCAATCTGTGGCACACCCTCGGCGGCAACGACCAGCTGCTGTTCGATAACAAACTGCAAACCAGTCTCGAGCGCCAGGCGACCTGGGGAGAGTTCGGCGGCGGTATGGTATTGCTGGAACACCAGCTCGGCAGCGCCTTCTTCAACGTGGGCTATCAGCACTCGCTAGACGACCTGAACTGGTCCGGCGGCAGCGCCAACCTGGGCTTCAACTGGGCCTGGTGACATTTCACCCGCGCCCCCGCCAGCTCCAGCAGCAAAGTCTCACGGCAAAGCCGTTGATCTGCTGGGAAAAATCAAGTAATTTCCCATCCCCTCGCGCAAGGCGCGAGCTTCCTTTGGGGCCTATAGCTCAGTTGGTCAGAGCAGTCGACTCATAATCGATTGGTCGCAGGTTCAAGTCCTGCTGGGCCCACCAACTCTTTCCCTGCAAATCCGGTTTTGACGACGCTATTGAATGCCCGAGGCGGCCTTCTTCATACCGGCTTCCAACTTCTTGATGTCTTCCGGCGACAACTGCGGGCGGTCGATATTGATCGTCAGCTTGTTCAGCGTGGCCGTCAGCGGGAACGGCGGTAGATAGTCCGTATCGTCGATGCCGGTGATGGTGTCGGAGCCAATATCGAAGCTCTCGTCCCACTGCAGGATGATCGGGATCGTCTTCTCCATACGTTTGCTGGCAACTACCTTGCCGTCCACCTTCAGTGTGCCAGTGCCGCCCTTACCCACACCGGCAAAGCTGTTGAATTTGATCGTACCCAGGCCGAGACCATCGTATTTGAAGTCGAACTCGATGGTGTGTTGTCCGGGCGCCAGTGCCTGTGGCGCCTCCCATTTCACCCACTCGAGATTGAGCAGGTTCCAGTTGAATACCGGCTTGCCGCCGAGCAGGTAGAACCCCCAGCCCGCGAAGCGTCCGCCGGAGGTGACGATCATGCCCTCGGCGCCGCCCTGCGGCACCGTGATGTCCGCGGTGATGGTGTAGGAGGTATTGAGCAGGAAGGGCGCGTCGCCCTGGGGAATACCGGTCATTGGCCGCGTGTACACCAGCTCGTTGCGGCCGGCAGTGAGGCTCGGGCGTTCGGCCGCGACCCTGGCCGCAACCGACGCGCTCATCGGGAACACATGATATTTTTTGGCCTCGTCGACAAACATCTGCCGCATTTGCTTGACCTTGTCCGGGTGGTCGGCAGCAATATCTTCGGACTGGTTCCAACTCTCGTTGAGGTTGTAAAGCTGGAATGTCTGGTTGTTAAGCGGGTCCGTATTGGCCTCACCGAAGGCATCCCAAGGTGCACGGTTGACCTTGGTGCTCAGTAGCCAGCCCTCGTGATACAGCGCCCACTGTCCCATCATCTCGAAGTACTGGGTTTTGTGGCGCGACTCGGCTTTCGCGTTTTTCGCATCGAAGGTGTAGGCGAAGCTGGTTCCCTCCAATGGATTCTGCTTGATGCCATCCACATATTCGGGGGCGGGAATACCGATGACTTCCAGCAGTGTCGGCACCACATCGATGACGTGGGTGAACTGCTCGCGCAGCGCCCCCTTGTCCTTGATGCGCTTCGGCCACGAGATGACCATGTTCTGGTTGACGCCACCGAGCCGGGAGGCATTCTGCTTGAACCAGTCGAACGGGGTGTCGAAGGCCCAGGACCAGCCAGCGGACATATGGTTGTAGGTAAACTCGGTGCCCCAGGCATCGTGGTATTTCATCTGCACGTCGATCGGCGGCAGCACATCGTTGAAGAACGCCACCTCACTGAAGGTCCCTTGCGGCCCGCCCTCGGCGCTGGTGCCATTGTCGCCGTTGATGTAGATGACGATGGTGTTGTCGAGCTTGCCCAGGTCGTCGAAGGCCTGTATCACCCGGCCTATCTCATGATCGCTGTAGGCCGCGTAGGCCGCGAACACCTCGACCTGGCGGATAAAGAGTTTCTTGGCGTCGGCGCTGAGGCTATCCCAGGGCGGGAGGATATCCTTGGGCCAGGGGGTGAGCTTCTGGTCCGGCGGGATAACGCCGAGCTTCTTCTGGTTCTCGAAGATGCGCTCGCGCAACTTCTCGTAGCCGTCGTCAAACAGGTGCATCGCGTGAATTTTATCGACCCACTCCCTGGTTGGGTGATGCGGCGCGTGGGTTGCCCCGGGTACGTAATGCAGGAAGATCGGCTGGTTGGGGTCGGTCTGGTGAATCCGGGTCACCCAGTCGATGGCGTCGTCGGCCATCGCCGTTACCAGGTTCCAGCTGGGCTCCTTGCCGGTAACCGGCCAGATCTTCGCCTTGGGATCGGAGCGGTCCATCTTCAGGCTGCCCTCGTGCCCGATCCAGGGGTAGATCTGGGTGGTGTTGCGGAACAGGTTCGGCCCCCACTGGTTGGCGTCGCCGCCGACAAAACCGTAGAAGTAGTCAAAGCCCATTCCGGTGGGCCACTGGGTGAAGGGACCTACCTGGCTGGCCTGGTAAGTGGGGGTATTGTGGTTTTTGCCGAACCAGCTGGTGGCGTAGCCGTTGTCGCGCAAGATGCGGCCGATGGTTGCGTTATCCACGCCGATGATACTGTCGTAGCCGGGAAATCCCGTGGCCTGCTCGGCGATCACCCCGAATCCCACCGAGTGGTGATTGCGCCCGGTAATCAGCGCGGCGCGTGTGGGCGAGCACAGGGCGGTAGACATGATCCGGTTGTAGCGCAGGCCGTTTTCGGCGATACGCTCCATCGACGGCGTTGGGATGACGCCGCCAAACACACTGTTGACGGCAAAGCCGGCGTCATCGGTCATGATCAACAGGATATTGGGCGCATCCTTCGGTGGCACCACACGCGGTGGCCACCAGGGCGTGGATTGCAGTGCGCCTTCCTTGATCACACCGCCGAATTTCGGCGCGGGCGCGGGTAACTGGTTGCCCGGAATCGTCGTGGTCGCGCTCGGGGATCCGGGCTCTCCGGTATGCTGCTGCGCCAGCGCAGGAATTGCGACCGCGAGCGCGACCACTGCCGTCATCCGTGACACGAAACTCATCGCTACTCCTCGATGCTTCTCCACTAAACCGTGTGGCTGTAGCTGCCCCCTTAAAGACTAGTAAATAGATACCCTATTGCTATCGAACGAGAATTTTCCCTGAGTGCTGACGAGGGATCCGAACGTTGCGCGGTTAAAAGTGTTCGCGAACCACTTCCCCCAGCTGTTCCTCGGGTATCAGCAACTCCACTTCGCCCATGGAATAGGGCCCCAGGGTATACACACCGTACCGCAGCAGTAGCCCCTTATCCGTGAACCTGAAATCTTCGCTGCGCGCGAACGGCCAGTTCTCCCGAAAGTCTTCGCGCGCGTTCTGCGTGTCCAGCCACTGCTGATGCGCCGCCTGGGCCAGCGACCAGAACTTTTTCTCCGCTCCCGACTTGATCACGTCCTCCAGCGCGACACGCTTGTTCTGTGACAGGTCCCAGTTCAGCCACCGGGTCACCGGCATGCCATGGGCACCCCCGCTATAGACATAACTGGAAATTTCCACGGTCAGAAGGTTGTCCCGTTGCGAAAGTTTTTTGGCATCGCCGGCCATCTGCCAGCGCGCGCTGGAAATATCTGCAACCTTGGCGGCGTCGTCGATAAACGCCTGTGCCACCTGTGCGAGGCTGGTATCCGCCACCACAGGGGATTCGCCGTTGCCCTGCAACTGCTCGAGCAGCTGCAGGCGCACTGCCTCGTTCAGCGCGGGGCGGTCGGTAAATACCTCGCGACTGACGGTCACAGAGGTGCAATCTTCCGCCGGCTCACAATCCGGCGCGCGCCATTCCATGGCTTCCATTTGCGATGCAAGAGGTGACGCACCTGCGGTTTCGCGCTTTTCGCAGGCAGTCAGGTTCATCAACATTACGCACAGGAGGATTGCACTACCATGCGCCGCCACACACCTGTTGTTCCCGGTTGCCATCATTGCTCCTCTCCATTCATTGGTTAGCCAGTGGCGGAAGGCCACAGCATAGCGGTGGACCGCCATGCCGAGAAACGGTAAACGCATTGTCCGCTGATTCTACGGCAGCCTCTCTTGATCCCTCCTCCAGCGTGATAGAGTGGCCGGTTCACAGAACTGGTCCAGCTGTGCAATTGCCGCAACACAGACCAGAACAGTAGCTCCGGGAGCCGCATTTGACCGCTTTCACCCTGAACAGTATCCGCGCCATGGTCGACGACCTCACGTTTGAACGCGGGGAGGACTACTTTCTGCGCGGGCGTGTGCAGGAAACGATCTGGGATGAGCAATCGCAAATTTATCGCGGTCGCGTGAAGGGTTCAGCGCGCCTTGTGTACCGGGTAGAACTGGATATGGACCACGGCCGTTTGGTGGGCCTCTGCTCCTGCCCTGTGGGGCTCAACTGCAAACACGCGGTGGCCACTGCGCTCGCGTTGTTGCAACGGGACGAAAGGCCCGAACCGCGGCCGGAAACGGTGTCCCGGCAAATACCCGCAGCGGCCAAAACTCCCGAGTGGCAGCGCTGGCTGGAACAACTGCCGCCAGCACCACGCCCCACCCCCGCGCAACTGGAGCACGGCCTGCACTACCTGCTCTACGTGCTGGAACAAAACACCCTGGGACGCCTGCAGCTCGCCACCCAAAAGGGTTACCTGAAAAAAGACGGCAGCTGGAGTCAGCTGAAGCACTTTGCCCCGGATACGACGCGGCTCGGCTGGAATCGCCCCAGTCATCTGCTGGATGAAGATGTCACCATTCTGCAATTGCTGCCACACATCAACGCCGTCGGGCAGCTGGGGCTCGTCGGCGAACAGGGTCGCCAGGCACTAATTCACCTGTTCAACAGTGGCCGCTTTTACTTTGAAGACACCCCCATCCAGCGCGGCCCGGCAAGAGCACTCAACTGGACCTGGCAGACGCGAGACGATCAAAGCCAGCAGCTGGTGGCAGAACTGGAAGGAACCGAATCCATAGGGCAGTGGAAGCTGATCCCGGTAACGCCCCCCTGCTATCTGGACATGGATACTGCGGAAGTCGGCGATATCAATACCCCACTCCCCACCACCCAGCTGGCACACCTGCTGGAAATGCCCGCGGTGTCCGCAGCAGAGGTGGGACTGATGTCGGTGCAACTGCGCCAGCTGGTTCCCGCTACACAACTGCCGCTGCCGGTGGAGCCCAAATTGCAGCGCGTCAGTGAATTTACCCCGTACATTACCCTGGTGGGCTGCGACCTCGGCCACTACAAATTGCCGGCACTGAAGTTGCACTTCAAATACGGCGGGTTTTCCCTGGCGCCTCCCTACAGCAAACTTTTCGACGGCAAAGAGACCACCTTCGCGGAAGGTAATACCTACTACCAGATCACCCGCGATCTGGAAGCAGAGCACCGCTGTTGCGACCAGATTCATGCGCAGGGGCTCTATCTGATCGCCGAGCGTCTCGGCGACCAGGAAGAAGTGTGGGTCCCCGACGCCACCGCGCCAGAAAAAATTTTCGACAACTGGCGGGAGCTACTGAGCCAGCAAATTCCGGAATGGGAGAAACAGGGCTGGGTGATCGACAGCGACCCCAGCTACCAGTTTGAGCTTACCCGCGCAAATGTCGCCATTGAACTGTCCGACAGCGACAGCCAATGGTTCGAATTCGGCCTCAACATCACTCTCCCGGATGGACGCCAGCTGCCCATTGTCACGCTGGTTGAGCGCTGGCTGGAACAGGACGCACCACAGCAACTGACGATTAACATCGACGGCGAGTGGATCGGGATCGACACGGGCCCGCTGCAAAATATCCGCGGCCTGCTGCTGGATTTACTGCGGGAAAAGAGGCTTGGTGGCCCGGTGCGGCTGCCCGCATTCCAGGCCGCGCAGTTCGAAGGTGCGGCGAATCTCAATCAGCTCCGCGCCCCCGCCACCCGCAAACTGATCGAATTGCTGCACAATTTTTCCGGTTTGGAATCCGTTCCCGCCCCCAAGCATCTCAACGCAACCCTGCGCCAATACCAGCAGGACGGCCTCAACTGGCTGGTATTTTTGCAGCGTCACGGCTTTGGCGGCATTCTCGCCGATGACATGGGTCTCGGCAAAACCCTGCAGACGCTCGCGCTCATCCAGCACATGCAGGAGGTGGGGGAACTGACAAAACCCGCACTGGTGGTAGCCCCAACGAGCCTCACCGGCAACTGGTCGCGCGAGGCGGCACTGTTCGCACCGCAATTGAGGGTAACGCTGATCCACGGGCCGGACAGAACGCCGGCCTTCGACGAAATCGACCACAGCGACCTGGTGATCACCACCTACCCGCTGCTGGTAAGGGACCATGAGCGCTACCAGAAAAAACCCTTCAGCCTGATGGTCCTCGACGAGGCGCAGGCGATAAAAAACCCCGATACAAAAATCGCTGAATACGTGCGCGAACTGCACAGCGACACCCGCCTGTGCCTTTCGGGCACGCCGTTGGAAAACCACTTGGGGGAACTCTGGTCGCTGATGGATTTCGCCCTGCCGGGATTGCTGGGCGAACGCAAGACATTCCAGAAGGCCTACCGCACCCCGATCGAAAGCCACGGCAACCACGAGCGCCAGCAGGAACTCGCGCACAAGGTGCGGCCGTTCATGTTGCGCCGCACCAAAGCCGAAGTGGTATCCGAACTACCGCCAAAGACCGAAACCATCCAGTATGTGGAACTCGGCAGCAAACAGCGCGCCCTGTACGAAAGCGTACGCATCAGTCTGGAAAAACGCATCCGCGATCTGGTAGCACGCCAGGGCATGGGCAAGAGTCATATCGAATTTCTCGACGCGCTGTTGAAATTGCGCCAGACCTGTATCGATCCACGCCTGGTAAAGCTGGACAAAGCGAAAGGCATCCATGAGAGCGCAAAACTGGAATGGCTCGCGGAAACCCTGCCACAGTTACTGGAGGAAGGCCGCAGTATCCTGATTTTTTCCCAGTTCACCCAGGTACTGAGCCTGATCGAGGAACAGCTCGCGGCACTGAAGATCGACTACGCCAAACTCACCGGGCAAACCCGCAAACGCCAGCAGGTCATCGACCATTTCCAAAACGGTGAAGTGCACGTTTTCCTGATCAGCCTCAAGGCCGGTGGCGCCGGCCTCAATCTCACCGCTGCCGATGTGGTAATCCACATGGATCCCTGGTGGAATCCTGCCGTGGAAAACCAGGCCACGGATCGCGCCTATCGCATCGGCCAGGACAAGCCGGTGTTTGTCTATAAACTGGTGGCGGCAGACACGGTGGAGGAGCGTATCCACCAAATGCAACAAAAGAAGCAGGCGCTGGCGGATGCACTGTTTGATGCGGCGAATACTGCAGAGTTGCCAGAGGATAGAGAGGACCTGCTGACTCTTTTGTCCTGAAGAGATTGCCCGCAACTGGCTATCCACGTCCACATCGCGCACAGCGCCCTACTATGCTTATTGCCTACTGCCTCCTGGACCCAAGCGGAGGAAGCCAAAACCAGCGGGACCATGGAGAATTTCAGCAATGCACAGGCGCCTCATAGCAATATTTCTGCTGCTATTTCCCGCCCTGGCGTGCACTGCCGCTGAAGACGGCGATATGTCCGCCAACGAAGTCAGCCGGCAGCTTTCCAATCCCAATACATCCCTCGCGCGCCTGACTTTCAAGAATCAGTTCCGCTGGTTTGAGGGCAGCCTGCCGGGTGCTGATAACCAGCGTGGCTATGAACTGTTGTTTCAGCCTTCGTTTCCGATCAAGCTCGGTGGCGGCGATATGTTTTTTCTGCGCCCGGCTTTTCCGGTATTTTTTGACCAACCGGTGTTCGACGCCGACAAGGGGCGTTTCACCCAGGAGTTGGGGCTCGGGGATATCGGTTTCGATGTTTCTTATGGGCACACAACGGGGTCGGGAATAATTTTTTCTGCCGGCGTCGCCGGCAGCCTGCCTACCGCCACCGTCAGCGAACTCGGCACTGGCCAGATGACACTCGGGCCGGAGCTCTTCATCGGAAAAATGTCGAAAAAATACATCCTCGGCTTTTTTCCCAACCACCAGTGGGATGTAGCTGGCTGGGGAGACGAGGATATCAGTGTCACTACCCTGCAACCCATTGCCGTATACCTGCCGGGCAACGCCTGGAGTATCGCAACCTCACCAATAGCTACCTATAACTGGCGCACCGAAACCTGGACCACGCCGATCAATCTCGCTGTCAGCAAAACGGTGATTCTCGGCGAAACACCCTGGCGTTTCGGTATGGAGTTCAATTATTACGTCGAGCGCCCCGATGCATTCGGCCCGCAGTGGATGGTCGGCATCAACATCGTGCCGGTGGTGGAGAATGTATTTGCACGCTGGTTCCAGAAAAATCCGCAGGAAACTAACTGACCAATAAATTAGTTCTTAGGACACCCAGATCGATTCTTCTTTGTATCGGTGTTTTCAGAAGGACGCGCTCAGCCCGATACCAGAAAACTGTACATCCGCATACTGATCGACAAATTCCTGTGAGCGCCGTGCATGGTAGAGGCTCCAGCGAAGACGGCCGGTGGCAATTACCAGTCCAAAGCGCAGTTCGCCCACCGTCGGTTCCTTCTCCACACTGTGACTGTCCTTGAAGGTGTTGCCGTCGAGAAAAATATCCCGATTCACATAGCGCAACTGTAGGTCTGAAAACAGATACCAGCCATCACTGGATGACACTTCGCTGGCCGGTGCCGCAGTGGCCGGTGACAGAGCACTGACACCAACACTGGAATACAGGTTTCGGCCAAAGCGCACACCCAAACCAGATGCCAATGCGGTGTTAACGTTACCGAGATTACCACCAAGGGTGCCAGAGAGTTCGAAATTAAGGGTGGAGTTACCCACTGGCTGGATATACGCCCATTTACGGGCATAACTCAGCATGAGTGTCGGCTCATCTCTCAGCTGGTTGTCCCAGCCGTTCACTTCGTAAGTGTGAATGACGCGATGCAGTGACTGTTGCGCCTGTTCGGCACCGGAAGATGGCCCCACAATTCCCGCGGAAATTTCAAACCGCTCCGCCGTTGCCAGCCGGGATTCGGGAACCAGGTTCACCGAGTGCAGTGCCGCGCCCAGATACAACCAACCCGCATAGGGGCGATCGTATTCCAGCAACTCAGTTTCAAAAACTTCGTAAGGGGTAAAGATGGCCTGGCCGAGAAAATACTGGGTGCGGATTTCACGCTCCTGATAACTTTCGGGAAGAAGCGATGTCACCCATTGCGGGGAGGTATCCGACGTGTACGCCAGGCGCATTCCCTGGGTGTAATCCGCGTCGCTGGCGCCGTCAAATGAATCATTTTCCAGTTGCAGGGAAATATTGCCTGCAACTGCCGGGTCGATAAACGTGGCAAGCCCCACAACCCCTATCCAACAGGCGCAGCTCAGCCACAGTAACGAAGTTCCATTTCGCGTTATCTGTCTCACGCATGGATTTTAGACGTGCGTATTAGATTCGCCAGAAATTCACGTAGAGAGAAGCGCCATTTTTAACTTACGCATAAACAAAAAGGCGCGGGAATAACCCGCGCTTTTCAATTTACCTTGGCAGGCTATTTCAGGGAGTTACGATGTTGAACCAGAATTCGAAGCTGTCCAGATAAGACATCAATTCCTGAACTTTGGTTTCACTACCGGTCACTTTGATCTTTCCTGCAGAAATCGCATCTTTCATGGTGGTCTGCTGCAATACAATATTGTTCAGCGCGTCTCGCGAGAGCTGCAGGTTGGCATCGGCGCCTTTGGCCTGCCGATTTGGCGTGTGGTTGAGCACACCATTGACCATTTCCAGGCTGTATTTCTCACCAGTATCCGTGAAATCCATGTTGACCACGATGTGTTTTCCCGCGGCCTTCGGTCCATTGAGGCGCATGGCGAGGTAGTCAAAGAACAGATCCAGACTCATGGCACGCACGGTATCCGGACTCGCAGTATTGGGGGTCGGTAGCTTGGCGACGCCATTGCGCAGCTCCTGGGCACCGGTCAGATAGAAATTGCGCCAGGGGCCACTTTCCGCCTGGTAGCCCAATTGTTCGAGCACATCTGCCTGCAGGTTTTTCGCAGCCTGGTTCCCAGGCTCAGCGAACACCGCGTGATTCACCACCTCCGCCACCCAGCGGTACCCTCCCTTGTCATAGTAGGCTTTCGCTTTCTGCAGCAGCGCGTCGACACCGCCCATCATTTCCACATAGCGTTTGGACGCGTCCACCGGGGTCAGGGTATGCAGGGTGGCGGGGTTACCGATAAACCAGACCGGGTAAAGCACGTAGGTTGCCTTTACATCGTGGTTCAATGAGCCGTAATAACCGCGATTGGAAAAGTGCTTGTCAATCGCGTCGGGCAGTTTGATCTGCTCGGCGATTTCCACCATGGTGTAACCGTGGTTGGCCAGGCGCAATGTTTCGTCATTGATGTAGCGGTACATATCCCGCTGCAGGCCCAGGTGCTTGTTCAGAGCCTCGTTACCCCACACCGGCCAGTGGTGCATGGAATAGACAACTTCGGCCTCGTCACCCCACATATCTATTGCCTGGTTCAGATATTTAGACCACGCGAGGGGATCGCGAATCTTGGCGCCACGCAGGGAATAAGTATTGTGCAGGGTGTGCGTTGCGTCTTCCGCTGCATTCAAGGCTTTTTTTCCTTGATATAAAACAGCATCTCGGTTGGTGCTTCGGTATTCGGCGCAAACAGGAATTCATAGGTGAGGCCGTCGATCACATGGGTCTCACCGGTCTCCTTGATGATATCTGTCGGCGGTATCAAGGTTACCGTTCCCGCCGATGTGGTGGTGCCAAGCCCGGCGCCCACCTGCCCGCAGGGATTGGCCGGAAGCAGGTTGCCCTACATATAGCTCACGCGGCGACTCATGGCGGTACCGGCCATCACGTTTTCCGCTATCGCCGCCTCGAGAAATCCCACCGGTGCAAATATTTTCACTTTGCCCGATTTCACATCGGCTTCATCCACCACGCCGCGCACACCGCTGTAGTGGTCCACATGACTGTGGGTATAGATTACCGCTACCACCGGCTTTTTCGGACGGTGCTGAAAATAGAGGTCCAGAGCGACCTTGGCCGTTTCCGCGGAAATCAACGGGTCGAAAATTGTGATCCCGGACTTGCCCTCGACAATGGTCATATTCGAGAGATCTTGGTTGCGGACCTGGTAAATACCGTCGGCAACTTCGAACAGACCGGAAATATTGATGAGTTGCGATTGCCGCCACAGGCTGGGATTGACCGTGTCCGGCGCGGCCTCGCCCTCCTTGATAAAGCCGTATTGATCGGGATTCCAGATCACATTGCCCGCTTGCCCTTGATCATCGCGGTGGGCAGCGGCGCGATGAATCCTTTGTGAGCCTGTTCAAAGGAAGTTTTGTCCGCGAACGGCAATGCCTTTAACAGGGCACTGTTGGCACTTTTGGTCGCATCACTGGCAGGTTTAGGTTTTTCTGCGGCCATGGCATTAAACGCCAGGCTCGTGCCCACCACCAGGCTGGCAACCAGCTTCAAGCAGGAAGAGGAACTCATGTGTGTGGCCTCTGGTCGGCAAGAAGGTGCAAAAAGCCTAGCCAAAGGTGGAACGATCACCAGCCGCGAATAATAAATAATTGCCAGAATTATCCGTGGTGGAAGCTGGTGTCCGTCGCCGATTAAGGGTCGATGGAGGGGCCGGCCTCCTGCACTCGAAGCCGGCTCTCAAGAGCACACAACATCACTGAGGTCACCAGCGCCGTTATGATTTTTTCAGAACACATACCTGGTCACCGTAGTAGTTGTCGGCGTAGTTACATTCCAACTCGCTGCTGTTGGCCGGATTGGATTTGGTATCGATCATGGTCTTTTCTCCGTTGCTGGGTGTTGAGAACAGAGTAAAGATAAGCGTTACCAAACCATAGCTGAAATCAAATAAATCTCTCGCCAAGATCGAAAACAACTATTGAACACCTGTCCGGTTACTTAATGCAGACAATTGTCCAATAGCGGCTTAGGCAGGCTCTGGTCTGGCCCTCTATGTGCGGGGGGATCCTTTACGGCTTTATGCAAAAATCTATTCTCAAGGCACCCGCTTGAACCTCCGCTTATGGATATTTGCGCTGCGTCGCAACGCGACTGCAAATTGCGCGCAAAGTTCACGGAAGGCGGCGAAATCCGCCAGTTTTACACTACAGTTAGAAATGTAACCGCGCCGACTATTTGTGATATTCGCCAAGCCAGCCGTGTTACCGAGAGAGCAGCAACGCTTCAAGCAGCAGCGTATAAGTAGTAGAGGTCCCAGCATGAATACGCATTTGTCGGCAAAACCCCAAAGTTCACCCAAGCCTGCGCTGCTCGCTGAACAGCAGAAACACGAGCAGGCGCAACAGGACAAACGGGACAAGCCCGGCAAAACCGCTGCAAATCTGGGGCTGCGATATCCAAAGGATCTGGAGCGTTGCTTCGTGCTTGGGAATAACTGAGCCCCCGCTGATTTCCCGTTACTGTCCGGCTGCTATCCTGAAATTCAGACAAAACTGACCACGTTTCAGGAAGCAGCCATGGCATCCTCTCCATTAAGTATTCTCGCCATCTCTGGCAGCCTGCGCCAAAGCTCGTTCAACAGCGCCGCCCTCAAAATTGCGCAGGAAATGGCGGGAGACAGTGCTGTCTTCACCTTTGCCGACCTATCCAATATTCCCCTCTACAACCAGGACCAGCGCGACAAGGGCGTGCCGGCCCCAGTGCAGAGATTGAGCGACCAGGTTCTGGCCGCGGACGCCATCCTGTTTTCAACGCCCGAGTACAACTACTCGGTGTCCGGCGTACTGAAGAACGCCATCGACTGGCTGTCGCGCCTGGATCCACAGCCTTTCGCGGACAAGCCCGTGGCGGTGATGAGTGCCAGCATGAGTGCATTTGGCGGCGCCAGGGCGCAGTATGACCTGCGACGTATCCTTATCTATCTCGATGCGCACTTTGTGAATAAACCGGAAGTGATGATTTCTTTCGCACACAAAAAATTTGACGGCGACGGCAAGCTGGCCGATAGCGATACCCGCGAGCATATTGGCAGATTGGTCATCGCGCTGAGTGATTGGGCCCAGCGCCTGCAACGAAAATAAATACACGAGAAGGAATTCTGCCCATGAGCAACCTGATTCCCGAGGTCATTTCCGAGTGCACTGTGGAAGTGGGGTGCGATGCGCTCGAACTGATCATTGAACCCCAGGAAAAGGATCTTGGCGGATTTTCTGTACGCCGGGTATTGCCCACCCGCGAGCGCAAGATGGTTGGCCCGTGGATATTCTTCGACCATATGGGGCCGGCGGACTTTCCTGCGGGTACGGGCATCGATGTGCGCCCACACCCGCATATCGGCATCGCCACCGTCACCTATCTGTTTGAAGGGGAAATCCTGCACCGGGATTCCCTCGGCAGCCTGCAGGCCATCCGACCCGGGGATATCAACCTGATGCTGGCCGGACGCGGCATCGTCCACTCGGAGCGGGAGACTCCGCAGCTGCGCAATTCAGATCACCGCCTGCACGGCCTGCAGCTGTGGCTCGCACTGCCAGGCTCCGATGAAGAACTGGCGCCCGCGTTTTACCACTACCCCGCGGCGGATATCCCCACAACCAATATCGACGGCGTGCCGCTGCGGGTGATGATGGGCAGCGCCTATGGCTGTACATCGCCGGTGAGGACTTTTGCCGAAACCCTGTATGTGGAAGCGCATCTGCAGCCCGGGCAGCGCCTGACATTACCGGACGCGCCCGAGCGCGCGGTCTATGTGGCCGGCGGCTCCTTGAATGCGCGGGACACCCGGATTGAACAATACGCCCTCGCCGTTTTCCGGCATCAGCAAGGTGTGGAAGTGGAAGCTGTGGAGGAATGCCGGATCGCGATTATCGGTGGTGAGCCACTGGGCCAGCGCTTCATCGACTGGAACTTTGTCTCAAGCCGCAAGGAGCGCATCGCCCAGGCCATCGAGGACTGGCAGGCGGGGCGCTTTGACACTGTGCCTGGGGATAGCGAGGAGTTTATCCCCTACCCCACCCACTGACGCAAACCCGCCCGGAGCTGATCAGCCCACCATACATCCAGCCGCGGCAGTGTCTGCCCGATTCCCGCGGCTCCACCACTTCTCGTGGAAATAATAAGCCACGGTATTACAGGCGGGCTCCACCAGCGCCAGCGCGCTTCCGACCCAGAAGTCGCCAGTCATGACAAAGCCCACCGTGAACGCCACACCCATGTGGATCACCGCGAAACTGCACGTCTTCTTCATTGCGTCACCCTCCACCGGCTTTCCGGATTGCTCAATCTGATGGGTGAATTATTGATAACGATTCCTATTTATTGAAATCAATTGAATCTTTGGACCTGATTGCCCAGGGCTATGAGTAGGTCACGGAGGCGGAATCGTGAAAGGAGAAGATGGGTCAGATTTAGCGAGGCTGTAGAGGAAGGAGATGAACAGGAAGGACACGCGCTGTGCGTGCCCACCCTGCGAGAGTGCGGAAAGTTCGCGTTAGAAGTAGCCCACGCTGTCGGCGTAGTTGATCAGCGGGGTGCCGTAATCACCGCCCCACTCGTAGCCGTAGCGGCGCTCTGGCTCGATGGCCATGATGTCGTACTGCTTGCCCATGCCGCCCTCGGCAACCGAGCGGCCGCTGAAGAAGCCAACATCCTGGCCCAGGTCGTAGAAGCGGAACCACATGGTGCTGCCGGTCTTGTCCTGAATCGGATTGTAGGTGTCGTCGCTGCTGCCGCTGGATCGCTTGATGTAGGCCGTATCAACCTGTTTCACCGCCTCGCTGCGGTACCAGGCCAGCGCTGCGCGCACTGCGTCTTCCACCTCGGCAGTTTGCGGCTGCGACATCAGGAACGCGGTCACCAGCATGGATTCCTTGCCGCTCTTGGATACCAGTTCGTAGGAGCGCGCCTGGCGTGGCTCATAGTTCACCGGGTCGTGCTGGGCGCACCAGACGGTTTTGGCGCCGGCCTGCTCGATCTGTGCCTTGAGAATAAACTCCACGCCCTTGTCGATGGCGGTCGCAATACGCGTGCGCTGATCCGCGCTGAACAGGTCACCGTTCAACGGGGCTTCCTGACGCTGCGCCTGATCGAGCAGGATCAGCACTCTGGCCATGGCGCCGTCGTTGAAGGTGACATGGTTGGAATAGGTGGTACCGGTGCGCGCGGGATAGACCTGCGGCCAGCCGCCACTTTCATACTGCATGGTCAGCAGGAATTCCAGGGCATTGCGCGCGGCGTCGCGGTAGCGGCTGTCGTTGCTGCGCTGGTAGACGTCCGCCAGAAACATCAACTCGGTAACCGTGGCATCGTTATCGATGGTACCCAGTTCAACGCCGTCTGCGCCGGTCCAGTCGGCACGGGCGCTGCTGCCATCCCAGGGTGCCGCATACTTGGACACGCCGTATTTGTAAAAGCCGCCGTGGGGCATTTGCCAGGTGATCATATTGTCGGCCAGGGTCTGGTCGGCTGCCAGGCTGCTGCCTTTCCAGGACTTGTAGTTATCCAACTCCCCGTAAATCGGGTTGCCGGTCTGCGGCAGCATCACCCCTTCGGTGCCACCGGATGAGGAACCCGAACTGCCACCGGAGGAAGAGGAGCTGCTTGAGGAACTGGAGCTAGAACTGCCACCGGAGGAGCTACTGCTGGAAGAGCTCGAGCCACCGGAAGACGAACTCGAAGAACTGCTGGACGAACCGAACGCTGGCGGGCTGGTGTCGGAGCCACTGGAACCGCCACCACAGGCGGTCAACAACACGGATACCGCCATTGCGGCCATTGCCGTTACGAGTTTTTGTTGCATGGTCTACCTCTAAAACAAGGGTTTTTTCTCTACCCGCAACGGCCTTCAGCCGAAATACAGGCGCGCTTTTTTATCGGGCTGCGCAGGTCATTCCCTACTGCAATGTTTTAATTCCCCCAAAGCCAAAAAAGCCCCGCAAGCGGGGCAAAAATGGCAAAAGGGGTAATCCAGATCCGCTTAGAACTGAACGTTCACGCCGAGCTGGTAAGTGGGACCGTACGTCTCGCTCAGGAACATCATGTGCCCGTTGGAGAACTCGTTGCCCTCGAAGTACTGGATATTGCTTTCGTCAGTAATGTTCACCGCATCCAGGTACAGCTTCACGTTGTTGTTGACCTCGTAGGTGGCCTTGATGTCGTAGGTGACACCGGCATCCTGGTAAACGTCAGACCAGGCGGCACAGTTTTGCGAATAACCCAGGGCCGCGTCCGCGGCGATATCCGCATCGGTACAGGAACCGATGCGCTTCAGGATTTCGCTGCGGTAGTTGGTGATGAAACGAATAGAGAAGAAATCATTCTCCCAACCGAGGGTGGTGTTCACGGTCACGTCAGCCTGCTCCGGCAGACGGATTTTTTCCGCGCGCACACTGGCTCCGGCATCCGCTTCGGAGTGCAGCAGGGTGAAGTTGGACTGGATGAAGAAATTATTCAGCAGCCCCTGGGTGAAGTACTGGTTGTACGTCACTTC
>NZ_DATCMV010000123.1:0-32821 GCF_036563125.1 Microbulbifer sp. | reverse complement strand
TTGCGCCGTGCGTGGCGGCCGATGGTGAGCTCCGCCATCAGTACCGGGTAGGCGAGCATAAACGCGAGCAGCAGGTACACCACCACGAAGGCGGCACCGCCGTTGGAGGCCACGTTGGTGGGGAAACCCCAGATATTGCCGAGGCCGACAGCGGAGCCGGCGGCGGCCATCAGGAAGCCGAAGTTGGAACTGAACTGTCCTCGCGGTGCACTCATGGTAAATCCTGTAATTATTCTTCTGGTCGGGGTTGTCGACGATCAGTGATAAGGGTCATGCAACCCCGGCACTTGTGTCGACGGGGTCTCTGCATCAGGGATTAGTGGTGATCCTTGCGCATCAGGCGCTGCTTCTCGCGATTCCAGTCGCGCTCTTTCTCGGTCTCACGCTTATCGTGCAGGGCCTTGCCCTTGGCCAGCGCGATCTCGCACTTGATCAGGTGCTTTTTCCAGTAGAGCGCGGTGCACACGCAGGTGTAACCCTTCTGTTCCACCGAGGCCATCAGCCTGGCGATCTCCTTGCGGTTCAGCAGCAGCCTGCGGGTGCGGTCCGGTTCGGTCACATAGTGGGTGGAGGCGCTGATCAGCGGCTGGATGCGCGCGCCCAGCAGCCATGCCTGCCCGTCTTTGAACAGGACGTAGCTATCGGTGAGCTGGGCCTTGCCCTCGCGGCAGGATTTGACTTCCCAGCCCTGCAACTCCAGGCCAGCCTCAAACTTTTCCTCGATGAAATAGTCGTGCTTGGCCTTCTTGTTGAGGGCGATGGTGTTGGAAGTCGGGGCTTTCTTCTTTTTTGCCATGTGTACAACTTGTGCCTTTGCAGGCTTTTTCTCTAATCAACCAGCTTTATATAAAGCTGGTGCCGAAGAACTTCAGGGCAACGGTGTTGATGAAGATCAGCAGCAGAATTACGGGAATGAAGGTGCCGAGGGCGAAGTTTACATACTTCTGTGAGAGGGAGCCGGCAAAGCCGCTGTCTCCCTCGGTCAGCTCCTGGTCGAAATTGGCCCGCTTCCACTTGTAGATCACGAAGATACATACCAGCAGGCCGTTGAGGGGCAGAATGGTATCGTAAAACAGGATTTCTACCAGATCGAAGAACGATTTATCGTTGCCGGCGATCTTCACGAACTGGGTCAGCCAGTCGGCCATGCCGAAGGACATGGCGCAGAAGACGGCGAGCACAAACTGGACGACGGCCAGGGTGAGGATGGCCTGTTTGCGGCTCATGCCGCGCTCATCGCGCAGGGTGGCGACGGGGACTTCGATAATGGATACCAGCGAGGTCAGTGCGGCCACAAACACCAGGAAGAAGAAGGCCGCAGCGATGGCGCTGGCACCGAAGTAGCCGATGGTGTCCTGCAGCGACAGGAAGATCTTCGGCAGGAACAGGAAGATCATGCCCGCGGAGGAGTCGCTCAGGGTGGTCGGGTCAATTTCCGGGTTGAAGTGGAAGATGCTGGGCAGGATCAGCAGGCCCGCGGTAAAGGCCACCAGCGTGTCGGTCAGGGCGACGGCCTTGGCGGAACCGGGGATCGAGTCGCGCTTCTTCATGTAGGAGCCGTAGGTGATCATGATGCCCATGCCGAGGGACAGGGAGAAAAACGCCTGTGACATGGCTTTGCTCACGACTTCCGCATTGAGCTTGGCGAAGTCCGGGATCAGGTAGTACTGCACGCCCAGCAGCGCATTTTCCTGGGTGAGCACGAACAGCACCAGGCACACCAGCATGACAAACAGCAGCGGCATCAGGGTCTTGGCGGCACGTTCGATACCGTCCTTCACGCCCATGGAAAGCACGCCGTTGATGATGAGCATCAGCACGATCAGGTAGACGAACACGGATTTGGAGTTGATGAACTCGCCGAAGTAGGCCTCGGTGGTGAGCCCGGTCAGGTTGCCCTTGAAGATCTCAACCATGTAGCCGAGCACCCACACGGTGACCACCATATAAAAGACGGCGATCATGAACGGGGTAAACAGCGCCAGCCAGCCGGGAATACGCCACAGCTTGGAACCGCCGGAGAGATGGCGGTAGGCGCCGACCGGATCCTTATCGGTTCTGCGGCCAAGGGCGAGTTCCGCCATCATCACCGGCAGGCAGATCAGGAAAACAAACAGCGCATAGACCAACAGGAAGGCGCCACCACCACTCTTGGTGGCGGCCACAGGGAAAGACACCAGGTTGCCGATACCTACTGCGGAACCTGCCGCAGCCAGAATAAAACCGATTCGGGATCCAAAATGTTCTCGCGCTGCGGACATAGATTACTCACTTGCCTGTTATTCTTGTCGTTTGAATGATCGCCGCCGTCGACATGGTCAGTGACGGTTGCTATCCGGGGGTGGCCCGGGTAAGTGGGGACCGATTGTTGCAGGATTTATCCGCCTTGAGTAGCGTCGCGGGCGAAATGTGTCCGGTGAGACATAGATTAGGCAAAAAACGCTTTTGCAGGGCAATGTTTGAGCAATGAGCAAGTTTTGATCGATGACAAAAATTGAACGCAGTGCACTGGTGATGTTCAGCGCGGAACAGATGTTTGACCTGGTGAACGATGTCGCCAGTTATCCCCAATTCCTGCCCGGTTGCCGGGGGGCGGAGGTGCTCTTTCAGGACGGCGAAACCCTGGAGGCGCGGTTGGATCTGTCCCGCGCGGGTATCTCCCAGAGCTTTGTGACCCGCAATCGGTTGAAGCGCCCCGAGACCATGACGCTGACCCTGGTAGATGGACCGTTCAGCAGCTTTAACGGTGTGTGGGCATTCACGCCGCTGGCGGAAAATGCCTGCAAGGTGGCGTTTACCCTTGAGTTCGAAGTCAGCAATCGCCTGCTGGGTGCGGCGGTGGGCAAGCTGTTTGGCGGTATTGCCAACCAGATGGTGGACGCCATGTGCGAGCGCGCCGGCAAGATCTACGGCGAGAATTCTTTTGGAGACAAACAATGACCAGCCAGAAAACCATCGCCGTGGAAGTGGTGTACGCACTTCCCCACGAGCAGCGTCTGATCAGCATGCTGGTGGAGCCGGGTACCACGGCATTAAAGGCGCTGGAGCTGTCGGGAATTCCGCGGGAGTATCCGGAAGTGGATCCGGCATCGGCCAAACTCGGGATTTTCGGCCAGGCGCTCGGCACCAAGGGATTGGCTGTGGCGTCGGAGTATGTGTTGCAACCGGGAGACCGGGTGGAGGTGTACCGCCCGTTGATCGCGGACCCGAAGGAGGCGCGCAAGCAGCGGGCGGAAAAGGCGAAGCGTCAGGCCGAGGGCGAGTGAGCCCCGGCGCTCGGGTTAGCCGGGCCAGCCGGAGGGCTGCCAGTCGCCGCTGGTCTCGATCAGCTGGTCGCCGTTGAAGTAAACACTGAAACGCTTCTGGCTCTCTTCACCGTTGGGCTCGCGCACGCGGTTGATGTAGTCCCAGCGGTTGGGGTTGAAGGTGTCTTCCACCAGCGGTGTACCCAGTACGAAGCGCACCTGGCGGCGGGTCATGCCCGGCTTCAGCTGGTCCACCATTTCCTGGGTGATGATATTGCCCTGCTGGACCTGGATGCGGTGTACACCGGGAAATTTGAACAGGCTGCAGGCGGTAGCGAAGCTACACAGGCCGGCGATCAGCAGGATTCGTACAACGGATGGCATTGATTGCTCCATCTGGATTTTTATTGAGTTCCAATTTGTCTATGGCTGCGGATGTTTACAGGTCCGACCATGAGAATAGTCGCCAACCCGCGGGCAAAGTTCCCGCTGAGGTGACGACAAAGCTGGCGATAGCGTCACTCATTTGCTGATTTGTCCGTGCAAAACCAGGTGTAAGTGTGTGCTCACTTCCCCTGGGGGTCTCGGGACTTCTCCATCATGGGTGATGCTGGACCGAATCCCGGTTTGGGGTTCCGCTGCCTGCACTGGGCGTGGATAATACCCGAACTGCGCGTGGGCCGACAGGCGCGCGCCACGATTACGATATAGCGACTACGAGCACACATCCGGAAAGTATTACTCATGTTGAACGAAAATCAGGAACTGCGTAAGGCGGGACTCAAGGTCACGCTGCCGCGCGTCAAAATTTTGCAACTGCTGGAAGGCGCCAGTGACCAGCATCTGAGTGCTGAGGATGTGTACAAGATGCTGCTGGACGCTGGCGAAGACGTGGGTCTGGCGACCGTTTACCGGGTACTGACCCAGTTCGAAAGCGCCGGGCTGGTGATCCGTCACAACTTTGACGGTGGCCACTCCGTATTTGAGCTGGACCGCGGAGACCACCACGACCATATGGTGTGCACCGATACCGGCGAAGTGATCGAGTTTCACAACGAAAAGATCGAAGAGCTGCAACACCAGATTGCCGAGGAGCACGGCTACGAGCTCACCGGCCACAGCCTGGTGCTGTATGTAAAGAAGAAGGGGTGAGCCCGGAAATGAAAAAGGGAGCCGAGCGGCTCCCTTTTTTGTGTCTGAATTTTGTGCCGGACACTGGTCCCGGCACAGGCGATTACACCGGTGCGGTGTAGTCTCCCGGATACTTGCCCACCTTGGTGGCGTAGAAGCTGCCGAAGCGCGCCAGTTCTTTCGCCAGGTTCTCGCTCATCTCCATCACCGGCCCCAGGCCCGCTTCTTTTTTCGCGAAGTCGATGAATCCGCACACTACCGGCACCGCCGCACCGCGGGCGATGTGGTAGAAGCCGGTCTTCCAGCGCTCGGCCTTGCCGCGGGTACCTTCCGGCGGTACCGCAATCACCAGCTCTTCCCGGGTGTTGTACTGGTTGACGGTGGCTTCCACCAAGTTGTTGGACTTGCTGCGGTCCACCGCGATACCGCCAAACCAGCGCATGGTGGGGCCCAGCGGGAACTTGAACAGTTTGTCCTTGCCCATCCACTGCGGGTTCACCTTCAACTTGAGCGCGGCGAGGATGAAAAAGTAGCCATCCCAATTGGAGGTGTGCGGTGCTGCCAGCAGCACATACTTTTTCAGCCGCAGTGCGCGCTCGTCGGCGACGATTTTCCAGCCGTGCAGCTTCAGCAGCAGGCGCGCCACCAGCCGCAGGCAGGGAGTGAGAATGGGGGTGTTGAAAATGGTTGTCTGCATGATGTGACCGAATTCTTTGCCCGACAGTGTAGTTTGGAACCCCGTGCAAAGGGCGCGGCAGTATAAAGTGAATTGTGTGCCACTTTCGGTCAATTTCGGCCCGGGGAGGGCATCCGGGCCGACTATCTGTGACTGGTCGGGTCTGGCTTGCTAGTTGGAGGGGGCCTTTGATCAGGCCCGGTTCAGCATTTCCTCCGCGTGTGCCAGGGACTGCGCGGTGGCCTCACCGCCCAGCATACGGGCGATCTCCGCGCTGCGTTCGCCGTCCTGTAGCTCGCGCAGGGCCACGAAGGCGGCCGCACCGTCGCTGTGTTTTTCCACCAGGTACTGGCGATGGGCGCGGGCGGCCACCTGCGCCAGGTGGGTTACACAGATTACCTGGCCGCGCTCGCCCAGCTGGCGCAGCAGCTTGCCCACTACGTCGCCGGTGGCGCCGCCGATGCCCACGTCCACCTCGTCGAACACCAGGGTAGGGGTGCGGGAAGTCTGCGCGGTGACCACCTGGATTGCCAGGCTGACCCGCGACAGTTCGCCGCCGGAGGCAATCTTGCCCAGTGCGCGCGCCGGCTGGCCCGGGTTGGTGGCAATCAGGATTTCCACCTCTTCGAGACCGGTGGAGGCGGGCTTTTCCAGTTCGATCAGCGCAAGTTCCACCCGCGCGTGGGGCATCGCCAGGTCTGCCAGCTGGGCATTGACCGCCTCCGCGAGTTTCTTTGCCGCGGCGGCGCGCAGCTTGCTGAGCTTGCCGGCACTGGTGCGGAAGGCCTTTTCCAGCCGCTCACACTCCCCGGCCAGTTTGTCCAGCGCGTCCGGCGCACCGATTTCGTCCAGCTCCTGTTGCCACTGCTGCTGGACTTCCGGCAGCTGGTCCGGCTGTACCCGGTGCTTGCGGGCGATGGAGTAGATGGCCGACAGGCGCTCTTCCACTTCCGCCAGCCGCTCCGGGTCCATTTCAAAACGGTCGATATGCCGCGACAGGGTGCTGGCGGCCTCGTCTATCTGGATGCGGGCGCTGTCGAGCATCTGCGCCACGTCCATCAATGCCTGGGTCTGCTCGGGCATGGCGCCAACAAGGTGCAGGGCGCGGTGTAGTTGTTCGGCGATATCGCCCTCACCGCCGTTCAGCAGTGCGGCCAGCTGGTAGCTGCCGTTGAGGATGTCGCCGGCGTTCGCCAGCTGGCGCTGTTCGCTTTCCAGCTCGTCCAGTTCGCCGGGCTTCAGGTTCAGCTGCTCCAGTTCCTGCAGCTGGTATTCCAGCAGGTCGCGGCGGGCCTGGGTTTCCTCGGCGCTGTCGGCTAGCTTGCGGTAGCGGCGGTACTGGTCCTGCCAGGTCTTGAAGTGAATGCGCACTTCCGCGGACTGCGCCTCGGCGTGGGCGTATTCGTCCAGCAGGCGACGGTGGGTTTCCTTCTTCAGCAGCGACTGGTGTTCGTGCTGGCTGTGGATGTCGATCAGCTGCTCACCGAGGGCGCGCAGCTGCAGCAGGGTTACCGGCTGGCCGTTGATATAGGCGCGCGAACGGCCGTCGGCACCGATGGTGCGGCGCAGGATCACCTCGCGCCCGGCGTCCAGTTCCTGCTCCTCCAGCCAGTCGCGGGCTTCCTGGTGGTTGCTGATATCGAAGGTGGCGTGGATGTCGGCGCGCTGTGCGCCGGCCCGCACCAGCTCGGCATTGCCGCGGTCGCCGAGGGCGAGGCCGAGGGCGTCCAGGGTGATGGATTTACCGGCGCCGGTTTCGCCCGTGAGGGTGCTGGTGCCGGGGCCGAATTCCAGCTCCAGCTGGTCGACCAGGGTGAACTGACTGATAGACAGATGCAGCAACATGGGATCGTGCTTGGTGGTTGTGAATAGTGGTTGTTTATACAGTATTTGGCGGAGAATTTTCAATCACCCCGGGCACAGATTGCGATGCAATCGTTTTTCGCGGTCCCTGCAGCGCCACCTTACTCTGGCATCTGCCTTTCCGAAGGATGCCAATGAAAAGGTTGCGGGTAGCCGGCTGATGGCGCTCGCCGGCGCTTGAAGTGCGCCGGAGTGCCCCCATATACCCCTGCATTGCCGGCGTTCGCCGGCGTTTTACCGATTTTGATCCAACTGGCAGCAAGCCGACGAGCACAGACGGAGAGAGCAGTGGCCAAAGAGCGCAGCGAAGACCAACAGGAAGAACAGCACATCGAGACCGCCGAAGTCGAGATCCCTACCCCGGAAGAGCAGCACGCGGCGGAAGAGGTTCTGCAGGAAGAACTCGCGGTAGAGAGTGCACAGGAGATTGAGATCGCCTCCCTGCACCAGCAGCTGGCCGAGCACAAAGACATGGTGCTGCGCGCCCAGGCCGAGGTGCAGAATGCCCGCCGCCGCGCCGAGCAGGATGTGGAGAAGGCACACAAGTTCGGGGTGGAAAAGCTGCTCAAGGACCTGCTGCCGGTAGTCGATAACCTGGATCGCGCCCTGGCCACCATCGACAGCGAGCACGAGGCCCACAAGGCTGTGGTGGAAGGTATCGAGCTGACCCGCAAGTCCTTCATCGACACCCTGACCCGCAATGGCGTTGAGGTGGTTGACCCCGCGGGCGAGCCCTTCGACCCGGAGCTGCACCAGGCCATGACCCAGATACCCAATGGCAACGTGGAGCCGAACACCGTGCTCGACGTGTTCCAGAAGGGCTACCGCCTGCACGGTCGCCTGCTGCGCCCGGCCATGGTAGTGGTCAGCAAAGCCCCCTGATTCAGTTTGACGGCCGCCCTTGAAAACGAAACGGCGGCACCAATATAAGAAGCAACCGAATACAACCGCGCAGCGCCGGGTTCCGGAACAAGAGTACAGAACCGGCGTGCGCCGCAAAGAGGATACAGACCAATGGGAAAAATCATCGGCATCGACCTGGGTACCACCAACAGCTGTGTAGCGGTACTGGATGGTGACAAGGCGCGCGTTATCGAGAACGCGGAAGGCGATCGCACTACCCCGTCCATCGTTGCGTTCACCGACGACAACGAGGTTCTGGTAGGCCAGTCTGCCAAGCGTCAGGCGGTTACCAACCCGACCAACACCCTGTTCGCGGTGAAGCGCCTGATCGGCCGTAAGTTCAAGGACGATGTGGTACAGAAAGACATCAAAATGGTGCCTTACTCCATCGTTGAAGCCGACAACGGCGACGCCTGGGTACAGGTAAAGGGCGACAAGAAAGCACCGCCGCAGATCTCTGCCGAAGTGCTGAAAAAGATGAAGAAAACCGCGGAAGACTTCCTCGGTGAGAAAGTAGACGCCGCGGTAATCACCGTACCGGCCTACTTCAACGACTCCCAGCGCCAGGCCACTAAAGACGCCGGCCGCATCGCGGGTCTGGACGTCAAGCGCATCATCAACGAGCCCACCGCGGCTGCGCTGGCCTACGGCCTGGACAAGAAAGGCGGCGACCGCACCATCGCGGTATACGACCTGGGTGGCGGTACCTTCGATATCTCCATCATTGAAATTGCCGATGTCGACGGCGAAATGCAGTTTGAAGTGCTGTCCACCAACGGTGACACCTTCCTCGGTGGTGAAGACTTCGACCTGCGCCTGATCGATTACCTGGCCGAGCAGTTCAAGAAAGAGCAGGGCATCGACCTGAAGGGCGATCCCCTGGCCATGCAGCGCCTGAAGGAAGCGGCTGAGAAAGCCAAGATCGAGCTGTCCTCCAGCCAGCAGACCGAAGTGAACCTGCCGTACATCACTGCAGACGCCACTGGTCCTAAGCACCTGGTTGTGAAGCTGACCCGCGCCAAGCTGGAAAGCCTGGTGGAAGAACTGGTTAACCGTTCCCTAGAGCCGGTAAAAATCGCGCTGCAAGACGCCGACATGACCACTGCCAAGATCGACGAAGTGATCCTGGTGGGCGGCCAGACCCGTATGCCGCTGGTACAGCAGAAAGTGACTGCGTTCTTCGGCAAAGAGCCGCGCAAAGACGTGAACCCGGATGAAGCGGTTGCCGTGGGCGCTGCGATCCAGGGCGCGGTACTGGGCGGCGACGTGAAAGACGTACTGCTGCTGGACGTAACCCCGCTGACCCTGGGTATCGAAACCATGGGTGGCGTGGCCACCGCGCTGATCGAAAAGAACACCACCATCCCGACCAAAAAGTCCCAGGTGTTCTCCACTGCCGACGACAACCAGACCGCAGTGACCATTCACGTGGTACAGGGTGAGCGCAAGCAGGCGGCACAGAACAAGTCCCTGGGTCGTTTCGACCTGGCCGACATCCCACCGGCGCCGCGCGGCATGCCGCAGATCGAAGTGACCTTCGATATCGATGCCAACGGCATCCTGCACGTGCACGCCAAAGACAAGGCGACTGGCAAGGAGCAGTCCATCGTCATCAAGGCCTCTTCCGGTCTGTCTGACGAGGAGATCGAACAAATGGTGCGCGACGCCGAGGCCAACGCCGAAGCGGACAAGCAGTTCGAGGAGCTGGTGCAGGCACGCAACACCCTCGACGGCCTGATCTCTGCCACCCGCAAGACTCTGGACGAAGCCGGCGACAAGGCGACTGCAGAAGAGAAATCTGCAATCGACGCCGCCCTGGCGGAAGCCGAGGAAGCGGTAAAAGGCAACGACAAGGCTGCGATCGAAGCCGCTACCACCAAGCTGACCGAAGCCTCTGGCTCCCTGGCGCAGAAACTCTACGCCGAGCAGGCCCAGGCCCACGATGCTGCCGCGCAGCAGGCTGAGCAGGCGAGTTCCGGTGGCAAGTCCGGTGGTGACGACGCAGTGGACGCTGAGTTCGAAGAAGTCAAAGACGACAAGAAAGACGGCGCCAAGTAATACAGGTATTACTTGCCAGTCTCACCCGAAGTTGCGGGGGCCTGAATCGGGCCACCGCAGGGTTATCAGAAGGCGCGGGAGTTCGAGAGGGCTTTCGCGCCTTATGCAGTTTTAAAAAGAACACACAGAGCTATGTCCAAACGCGATTACTACGAAGTCCTCGGCGTCAGCAAAGGGGCGGATGAAAAGGAGCTGAAAAAGGCTTACCGCCGGGTGGCGATGAAATTTCACCCGGACCGCAACCCCGACGACAAAGAGGCGGAGAACAAATTCAAAGAGGCCAACGAGGCCTACGAAGTACTGTCTGATCCGCAGAAGAAAGCGGCCTATGACCAATTCGGCCACGCCGGAGTGGACGGGCAGGCGGGCCACGGCGGTGGTGGCTTCGGCGGATTCTCCGATATTTTCGGTGATGTGTTTGGCGATATCTTTGGCGGCGGCGCCGGTGGCGGCCGTCGCGGACCGCAGCGCGGTTCCGACCTGCGCTACGATCTTGAGCTGGATCTGGAAGACGCGGTGCGCGGCACTACCGTCAAGATCCGGGTGCCGACACTGGCCAACTGTGGCACCTGCCACGGCTCCGGCGCCAAGGCCGGCTCCAAGCCGCAGACCTGTGGCACCTGTGGCGGCGCCGGTCAGGTGCGCATGCAGCAGGGCTTTTTCTCTGTGCAGCAGACCTGCCCCAACTGTCGCGGTCGCGGTACTGTAATCACCGATCCCTGCACCAGCTGTCACGGCCGTGGCCGTGTCGAGGAAACCAAGACCCTGTCAGTCAAGGTGCCGCCAGGTGTGGATACCGGTGACCGTATCCGTCTCGCCGGCGAAGGTGAAGCGGGCCCGGACGGCGGACCTGCGGGCGACCTGTATGTACAGGTGATGGTGAAAGAGCACGAGCTGTTCCAGCGCGATGGCAAGAACCTCTACTGCGAGGTGCCGATCAGCTTTGTCACTGCAGCGCTCGGTGGCGAGATGGAAGTGCCTACCCTGGATGGCAAGGTCAAACTGAAAATCCCGGCGGAGAGCCAGACCGGCAAACTGTTCCGCCTGCGCGGCAAGGGCGTGACCCCGGTACGCGGCGGTGCTCCCGGCGATCTGCTGTGTCGTGTGGTGGTGGAAACCCCGGTGAATCTCACCGCCAAGCAGAAAGAGCTGCTGGAGGAGTTCGCCGGCACCCTCAGCGAAAAGAAAAATTCACCCCGCCAGACCGGTTGGTTTGAAGGGGTGAAAAACTTCTTCGGCGATATGAAGCTTTAAGGCGCTGACCGTCTTGAACAAAAAGCCCGGCCTTGTTGCCGGGCTTTTTTTATCTGGCTGCTGCCAATTCAGTACTCAGCCAGTTTTTTGCGGAAACTTTGGTGAAATTCCGTCTGGATCTTCTTTAATTCCTCCAGCTGTTCTTCATTCAGGATTTTCACCATTTCCACACGGGTGGCGGCCCGGGCGGCAATGATTTTTGCGTCGATTTCTTCTTTCTGCTCGCGGGTAAGCTTTGGTCGCTTGCCTGGGGCAAACCCGTAATCTTCCAGTATGTGCAGTTGCAGCTCGAAGCTTTTTTCCATCAACGGCAGGGCCTTTTCTTCCTGTTCCGGTGTGAGCTTCAGCTGCAGGGTTACCCAATCGGTAATATCGTCATACTTTTCCCAGAAGTCGTCGCTGTCCACCGCTTTGCTGGTGGAGACAACGGTAAACAGTAGCAATGCGAAGAGTGCGGCGGAGAAGGATGACCAGAACGGGTCGCGAGATTCCGGGGTCATGGTTGGCGCTCCAATCTACGGGATATTTAAAGCCTAGTAGAGGATTTGGGCGCCGCAAGGCATACCGCCCGGTCATTACTCTGATATGTTGAGTGGGGTTTACGTAGCGGCCGCGCGGTATTGCCCGCAACGGAAACCGGGGTAGAATCCGCGCCTTTCAAGCCCGGCCCGAAGGAGAGAAACATGGCGGTAAACATAGCAATCACAGGATTTGGCGGCCGTATGGGGCGTGTACTGGCGGAAGCCGTTGCGCTGGCGGAGAAGGATGGCAAAGCGAAACTAACCGGTGCCATCGTGCGCCCGGGCTCAAGCCTGGTGGGTGCGGATGCCGGGGAGGTGGCCGGTCTCGGGCGCAATGGCCTGAAGATCGTCGACAGCCTGGATCAGGTGGAATTCGATGCACTGATCGACTTCACATCGCCGCTCGCCACCCTCGACAGCGCCGCCTATTGTGCGCAGCACGGCAAGGCCATTGTGATCGGTACCACCGGTTTTACCCACGAGCAGAAGGCGCAGATGCTGAGTGCCGGAGATAAAACCCCGCTGTGTTTCGCGACCAATTTTTCCACCGGCGTGAATCTGTGCTTTAACTTACTGGAAACCGCGGCCAGGGTGCTGGGTGACGACGTGGATATTGAAATTGTCGAAGCACACCACCGCCACAAACTGGACGCACCTTCCGGTACCGCGCTCAGCATGGGCGAGGTAATTGCCGACACCCTTGGTCGCGATCTCGACAAGGTGGCGGTATATGGTCGCGAGGGGCAAACCGGCGCGCGCGCGCGTGAAACCATCGGTTTTGCCACTGTGCGTGGCGGCGATGTGGTTGGTGAACACACGGTATCTTTCTTTGCCGATGGCGAGCGCATTGAAATTACCCACAAGGCCAGCAGCCGCCTGGCCTTTGCCCGCGGCGCGGTGCGCGCTGCCATCTGGTTGAATGATCGAGCCGCCGGTCGCTACGACATGCGCGACGTGCTGGCCCTTAAATAAGGGGCCAGCCCCGTAATTTTTTTGGAGTTTATTGTTTGGAAAAGAAAATCATCGTCGGTAGCGAGGAGTGGTGTGCATTTCCCGGGTTGGGTATTCCCGCGATCAAGGCGCGGGTGGACTCCGGAGCCAAAACCTCGTGCCTGCACGCCTACAACATCCAGCAGTTCAACCGTGGCGGTGAGCCCTGGGTGAGCTTCGAGGCGCACCCGTTGCAGAACCTGCGCCGCCCGCGCGTGCGCTGTGAAGCGCGCGTGCTGGATAAGCGCACGGTGCGCAGCTCCTCCGGCGATGCGGAAAAGCGCATAGTGATCAAGACCGCGATCAGCATCGGTGGCAGTGTGTGGGATATTGAGCTGACCCTGACCAATCGCGACTCCATGGGCTATCGTATGCTGCTCGGGCGCGAGGCGATGATGGGACGCATGCTGGTGGACCCGTCGGAGAGCTTCTGTCTCGGTGAAATGCCCCCCAGCCAGCTGGAGGAGTATTACCACGACGAGCACCATATGGCGGGTACCGGTCTGCGCATCGGCCTGCTGGCGTCCAATCCGGATCTGTACAGCAACCAGCGGATCATGGAAGCGGGTGCCGAACGCGGTCACCGCATGACCTTCCTGAACATTCGCCAGTGCTACATGAAGCTCGATTCCACCGAGCCGGAAGTGCACTACCGCGACGGTCGTATCCTCAACAACCTGGATGCGGTGATCCCGCGCATCCGCCCCAGCCAGACATTTTATGGTTGCGCGCTCACGCGCCACTTCGAGAGCATTGGGGTGTTTGCGCTGAATGGCTCCGCGGCGATCGGCCAGTCCCGCGACAAACTGTTCTCGCTGCAGTTGCTGCAGGAGGGCGGCCTGAGCATTCCGATTTCCGGCTTCGCCAACTCGCCCATGGACACCAACGAGCTGATCGAAATGGTCGGTGGCGCGCCGCTGATCGTTAAGCTGCTGGAAGGTACCCAGGGGCGCGGTGTGGTGCTGGCGGAAACCCGCAAGGCGGGCGAGTCGGTGATCAACGCGTTCAAATCCCTGAAAGTGAATTTGCTGGTGCAGGAATTTATCCGCGAGGCCCAGGGCAAGGACCTGCGCCTGTTCGTGATTGACGGCAAGGTAGTGGCGGCGATCCAGCGGGAGGCGGCGCCGGGCGAGTTCCGCGCCAATATCCACCAGGGGGGCACCGCCTCTGTGGTCAAAATCACCACTGAAGAGCGCAAGCTCGCCATCAAGGCGGCCAAAGTGCTCGGGCTCAAGGTGGCCGGTGTGGATATCATCCGCTCCAAGAAGGGCCCACTGCTGCTGGAAGTGAACTCCTCTCCGGGCCTTGAGGGTATTGAGAGTGCGACCCGCAAGGACGTGGCCGGCAACATGATCATGGCGATCGAGCGCGCACTCAAATGGCGTCCGACCATCGCCGGCGTCCCCACCGTCGACGAGGAGTAACGCGCCTAAACCTGGTCTAGAGCCTGGTGCGGGGCCCGGCTTAGGCCGGGCTTGCTGTTTTCTACCTCTACGGCGCGCTGACCTGATTCCCTTTCCCGGTTCTCGCCGGAATTCTGGCGCGCCGCTGCCGCTCACCGTTGGTGGGTGGGGGCAGCCGGTACTACCCTTGGGGGGCTCCGTGCGCAAATTTCCTGTTCGCGGGGCGTGAATCCAGCGCCCCGGTGACCCAGCACATGTCCAATTCCGCCTCCCCCCTCAAGCCAAATGCCGCTGCCCCCGAATCCCGGAAGGGCGCTTTTTCGGCTGCCGGGATCTGCGCCGAAATACTGCTGCTAGTGTTGTTCCTGTTGCCACTGACGCCCGCGCGGGCACAGGCCGAGCACCTCTCCGACACGGATCTCGGGCGCAAGGTGATGGTGGATTACATTGTCCACTTCGCCCACCACCTGCAGTGGCCTATCGACGTCTTTAACGGTACCAATGCCCCTTTCCGGATTTGCGTGATGGGCGATGACGAACTGGTCGAACCGCTCACTGCCAGGTTGAGCCACCAACGCATTCAGGGTCGATTGGCATCGCTGGAGCAGGTCAACGATGGGGAAATGCTGCGGGTGCGCCGCTGCCAGATTGTGGTGATGGGGGATATCGGCGCCGAGCGTATGGCACAGGCGGTGGGTGCATTGGAGTTTTTCCCGGTACTGACGGTCAGTGACGTCAGCCGCTTTGCCACCCTCGGTGGCATGGTGGAGTTTGCCGGCAGCGGTGCCAACATGGCCCTGCAACTGAACAAGACCCGGCTGGATCGCGCGGAATTGAAAATGGGTAACAGCCTGTTCCGCCTGAGCCGCCAGGTGAACTGACCGGGCATTCTTTCCGTCTGTGGGGACCGCTCTCCCGGTCCGGATAATTCCTACCGCTTTCTCTGCCCGAATGATGGTTCACCGTTGCTCTTGGAGTCGGTGTCGATGGCGTAAATTTGTACTGGCGATCAAGGGTGTTTTCCCGTAGAATCTGCGCCCGGCTTGGAAAGGCCCCACAGTAGTCGCTCGCGCCAGATAAAGGTCCCGCCCGTTGCGGACCAGGCTGCTGAGCCCGTGGATTTCCCGCCAAAAAAGTGCCAGTTGTGGCGGATTTCCGCCCTCCAGAAATAGCTATCAGAAATGGTTACTCTGGCTGCTGGCCACACTGTGAGAGCCCTGGTGAAAACCACTGCGAGCCGACCGCGAATAACTTTATAAAAAAGCGAGATGAAGCAAACGTTTCATCTCGCTTTTTTATAAAAGGCTTCCGGTAAAAAAGTTGCAGCTGAAACTGTAGCTGGCGTCGCTGCCCGGTAACGCCCTCTCACCCCGCCCGGAAGCTGTTCTGACGATTGGAGATTGACTTGAACAACGCCGTTCCCACGCCGGAATCCCTGATGCCCAGCAATACACCGGCACTGCTGGTGCTCGCCGATGGCAGTGTCTTCCACGGTCGCGCCATTGGCGCCGAAGGCTCAACTGTCGGTGAGGTAGTTTTCAATACCTCCATGACCGGATACCAGGAGATCCTGACGGACCCGTCCTACGCCCGTCAGATCGTCACCCTGACATACCCCCATATCGGTAACACCGGTACCAACAGTGAAGATGAAGAAGCGTCTGAAATCTGGGCCGCCGGCCTGGTGATCCGCGACCTGCCGCTGCTGGCCTCCAGCTTCCGCAGTGAGCAGTCCCTGGAAGACTATCTGAAGGCGCGCAATATCGTCGGCATCGCCGATATCGATACCCGCCGCCTGACCCGCATCCTGCGCGACAAAGGCGCGCAGAGCGGTTGCATCGTTACTGGTGACAACATCGACGAAGCAGAAGCCCTGAAGCAGGCGCAGGCGTTCGCCGGCCTCAAGGGTATGGACCTGGCCAAGGTCGTCTCCACCAAGGAGAAGTACGACTTCAACGAGGGCACCTGGGAACTGGGCCTGGGCCACAAGCCGGCACCGGCCGCACAGCCCTACAAAGTTGTGGCCTACGACTTTGGCGTGAAGCGCAACATCCTGCGCATGCTGGTGGATCGCGGCTGCAGTATCACCGTGGTACCGGCGGAGACTCCGGCCTCCGAAGTGCTGGCGATGAACCCGAACGGCGTGTTCCTCTCCAACGGTCCCGGCGACCCCGAGCCCTGCGACTACGCGATTGCGGCGATCAAGGAATTCCTCGATGCCGGCCTGCCCACCTACGGCATCTGCCTGGGCCACCAGCTGCTGGGTCTCGCCGTGGGCGCCAAGACCGCGAAGATGAAATTCGGCCACCACGGCGGTAACCACCCGGTGCAGGATCTCAACACCACCAAGGTGATGATCACCGCGCAGAACCACGGTTTTGAAGTGGATGCGAGCAGCCTGCCGGACAATGTGGAAATCACCCACAAGTCCCTGTTCGACGGCACCCTGCAGGGCATTCGCCTGAAAGACAAGCCGGCGTTCAGCTTCCAGGGCCACCCGGAAGCGAGCCCCGGCCCGCACGACGTGGCGCCGCTGTTCGACCAGTTTATCGAGATGATGGAAGCGCGCCGCTAAGTCGCAGCTCTCCCTTTGCCGGAGCTTGCACAAGCAGGCTCCGGCAGCCAAGACCAGAATTTTATCCGCCGGATAACGGCCGATTAGATACGGAAGAAAGATGCCAAAACGCACAGACATTCAAAGCATTCTGATCATCGGCGCAGGCCCCATCGTCATCGGTCAGGCCTGTGAATTCGATTACTCCGGTGCCCAGGCCTGTAAGGCCCTGCGCGAAGAGGGTTACCGGGTAATCCTGGTGAACTCCAACCCCGCGACCATCATGACCGACCCGTCCATGGCGGACGCCACCTACATCGAGCCGGTGGAGTGGAAGACGGTTGCCAAGATCATCGAGAAAGAACGTCCCGACGCGATCCTGCCCACCATGGGCGGCCAGACTGCGCTGAACTGCGCGCTGGCGCTGGACAAGCACGGCGTACTGGAAAAGTTCGGCTGTGAGCTGATTGGTGCGGACAAGAACGCCATCGAAAAAGCCGAAGACCGCGACCTGTTCGACAAGGCGATGAAGGCCATCGGCCTCGAGACCCCGCGCGCCAAGATCGTCCACACCATGGAAGAGGCGAAGAAGGTTCCTGAGGAGTTCGGGTTCCCGGTAATCATCCGCCCGTCCTTCACCATGGGCGGTTCCGGTGGCGGTGTGGCCTACAACTGGCCGGAATTCGAAGAGATCTGCAAACGCGGTCTCGACCTGTCCCCGACCAATGAACTGCTGATCGACGAATCCCTGCTCGGCTGGAAAGAGTACGAGATGGAGGTGGTTCGCGACAAAAACGACAACTGCATCATCGTGTGTTCCATCGAGAACTTCGACCCGATGGGCGTGCACACCGGTGACTCCATCACCGTGGCCCCGGCGCAGACCCTGACCGACAAGGAATACCAGCTGATGCGCAACGCGTCCATCGCGGTATTGCGCGAGATCGGCGTGGAAACCGGCGGCTCCAATGTGCAGTTCGGTATGGATCCGAAAACCGGCCGCATGGTGGTGATCGAGATGAACCCGCGGGTGTCCCGTTCCTCCGCGCTGGCTTCCAAGGCCACCGGCTTCCCGATCGCCAAGGTCGCGGCCAAGCTGGCGGTGGGCTACACCCTGGACGAACTGCAGAACGACATCACCGGCGGTGCTACCCCGGCGTCTTTCGAACCGTCCATCGATTACGTTGTGACCAAGATCCCGCGCTTCACCTTCGAGAAGTTCGGTGAAGCCGATGCGCGTCTGACCACCCAGATGAAATCCGTGGGTGAAGTCATGGCGATCGGCCGTAATTTCCAGGAATCCCTGCAGAAAGCCCTGCGCGGCCTGGAAGTGGGCTCCTTCGGTTTCGAGCCGAAGCTGGACCCGGCGGAAGTGGGTTCCATGGAGCACCTGCGCCGTGAACTGTCCGTGGCCGGCGCCGAGCGTATCTGGTACGTGGGCGACGCTTTCCGCATGGGCCTGAGCATCGACGAAGTGTACGAGCTGTCCGGTATTGATCCCTGGTTCCTGGTGCAGATCAAGGAACTGATGGATATCGAGGAGCCGCTGAAGTCCATCCCGACTTCCGCGCTCGACGCCAAGACCATGCGCTTCCTGAAGCGCAAGGGCTTCTCTGACAAGCGCCTCGCGGACCTGCTGGGTGTGAGCCAGAAGACCGTGCGCGAGTTCCGCCAGAAGCTGGGTGTGTTCCCGTCCTACAAGCGCGTGGATACCTGCGCCGCGGAGTTTGCCACCGGCACCGCCTACATGTACTCCACCTACGACGAGGAGTGTGAAGCGGAGCCGTCGGACAAGAAGAAAATCATGGTGCTCGGCGGTGGTCCCAACCGCATCGGCCAGGGCATCGAGTTCGACTACTGCTGTGTGCACGCGGCACTCGCCATGCGCGAAGACGGTTACGAGACCATTATGGTCAACTGTAACCCGGAGACCGTATCCACCGACTACGACACGTCCGACCGCCTCTACTTCGAGCCGGTAACCTTGGAAGACGTGCTGGAAATCGTGCGCAAGGAAAAACCGGAAGGCGTGATTGTGCAGTTCGGCGGCCAGACCCCGCTGAACCTGGCGCGCTACCTGGCAGCCGAGGGCGTGCCGATCATCGGTACCACACCTGAGCAGATCGACCGCGCGGAAGACCGCGAGCGCTTCCAGCAGATGATCATCCGTCTTGGCCTCAAGCAGCCGCAGAACGCCATCGTGCGCTCCGAGTACGAAGCCATCCAGAAAGCCAAGGAAGTGGGCTACCCGCTGGTGGTGCGCCCGTCCTACGTACTGGGCGGCCGCGCCATGGAGATCGTGTACAAGGAAGACGAACTCAAGACCTACATGAAGGAGGCCGTACAGGTTTCCGAGGATGCGCCGGTACTGCTGGACCACTTCCTGCACTCCGCCATCGAAGTGGATATCGACGCGGTGTCCGACGGCAAGGATGTGGTGATCGGCGCGATCATGCAGCACATCGAGCAGTGCGGCGTGCACTCCGGTGACTCCGCATGCTCCCTGCCGCCCTACAGCCTGCCTGCCGACGTGCAGGACCTGATGCGCGAGCAGGTGAAAGCCATGGCCCGCGAACTGGGTGTAGTGGGCCTGATGAATACCCAGCTGGCCTACCAGGACGGCGAAATTTACGTGATCGAGGTGAACCCGCGCGCGTCCCGTACCGTGCCGTTCGTGTCCAAGTGCATCGGCACCTCGCTGGCGAAGATTGCCGCGCGCTGTCAGGCCGGCACCAGCCTGGCGGATCAGGGCTTTACCAAGGAAATCGTGCCGGATTACTACTCGGTCAAAGAGTCGGTATTCCCGTTCAACAAGTTCCCGAAAGTGGACCCGATCCTCGGCCCGGAAATGAAATCCACCGGTGAGGTGATGGGCGTGGGCGAGACCTTCGCCGAAGCCTTCGACAAATCCCTGATTGGTGCCGGCGACACCCTGCCGGAATCCGGCAAGGTGTTCATCTCCGTGCGCGATGTGGACAAGCCCGGCGTGGTGGAAGTTGCCCGCGAGATGTCCAAGCTCGGCTTCGAGCTGGTGGCCACCCGCGGTACCGCCAAGGTCTTGCAAGAAGCGGACATTGCGGTTACAACGGTGAACAAGATGAACGAGGGCCGGCCGCATATCGTCGATATGATCAAAAACGACGAGATTGCACTGGTGGTCAACACCACCGAGGGGCGCCTGGCCATTCGCGATTCCGCGGATATCCGCCGCAGCGCCGAAAACCACCAGGTCTGCTACACCACCACCCTGGCGGCGGCAAAAGCCATGGCCATGGCCATGCAGATTGCCGAACCGCACCAGGTGCGCAGCCTGCAGGAACTGCACCAGCGCGTCGTGCGCCTGCAAGACTGATCGGCCTGCTCTGAATGGCCACCCCGGTGGCCACAAGAGCGCACAAACTGAAAAGCTCTGCCTCCTGGCGGAGCTTTTTCGTTAATGAATAATTGAGAAGATTCTGGAGGTTCCGTTGAACCGTGTACCGATGACCGTAGAAGGCGCAGAAGCCCTGCGAGCCGAACTCGAAGACCTGAAAAAAGTGCAGCGCCCGGCTGTAGTGCAGGCGATTGCCGAAGCCCGTGAGCACGGCGACCTGAAAGAAAACGCCGAGTATCACGCCGCCCGTGAAAAGCAGGGCTTTATCGAGGGTCGTATTCAGGACATCGAAGCCAAGCTGTCACTGGCACAGGTCATCGACGTCAAAGCCATCGAGCCCTCCGGCAAGGTCATTTTTGGTACCACCGTGACCATCATCCGTGTGGAAGACGACTCGGAAGTGACCTACAAGATCGTGGGTGACGACGAGGCGGACGTGAAAAACAGGAAAATCTCCGTGAACTCCCCGATCGCGCGCGCGCTGATCGGCAAGGAAGAGGGCGATATCGTCGTGGTGAATACTCCATCTGGCTCGGTGGAGTATGAGATCGATGCGGTAGAGCATCTCTGAGTGGATGAAAACAAAAAGGGCGGCCAAATGGCCGCCCTTTTTGTATCTGCCAAAAAACTTATTGATTTACTACCGCCAGATTGCCATATCCGTTTTGAGACATGGTGGTTGTTTCGTTCATACCGTACTGATTGACGAATGCCTTGTTGAACCCGCCGATCTGGCCCATGATTACGCTGTTTCCAATGCCATGCTGTGATACGTCGGCGCAGTTCAGGAAACCACTCTGAGACATCATGGCATCGTTATCAAAACCATACTGATCCAAATGCGCGGTGTTTTTCCAGCCGAACTGGGAAATTGTTCCCTGGTTGTTGAAGCCGTCCTGATCTGCCGATATGAAGTTCAGACCACCGTCTGCTTGCACCGTGTTCAATAAGTTCCCTTCGCCACTCTGGCTCGCATACAGTCCATCTCCAAATCCTGTCTGTGTAGCGATTGCGCTACCGTTCCAACTGCCCACCTGAGAAATACTTGCATGGCCGAAATTACCAGACTGGTAGATTTGAGCGTCATTGTTCGCACCGAAAACCTGATGAACTGAAGCGTGGTTCACAGCTCCAGACTGATCTACCAACACTGTACTGCCGAACTGAACTACCTGTTTGACGTAGGCCGAGTTGAGTAATCCACTTTGATTAGTGATTACTTGGTTACCGATACCTCCGGTCTGGGAGACCTTCGATCGGTTGAGTGCGTCAGTTTGCTGTTGATTAATCAGGCTGCCATTTTCATAGGACTGTGTCGCGAAGGCACGATTGAAGTTGCCGGATTGATTTTGGATGATGCCATTGTCCATGGTTAATGGGCCCGTCTGGGTTGCCTCAGCAATGTGGCCGTTGCCATCTTGGGTGAGATCAACCAAGTTTTCTGCCGCCAGGGCGGTACCGCTGATTGCGAGGGCAAGGGCTGCGGCGATCGGGGTTAACGTCTTCATGAGTGTCTCCATTACTACATTGAGGGTCGGACGTTGAGGATGTGCCAGCGGATTTATGCCGGCACGAAATGGCACCTAAGCCGGTGCCATTGGTTTAGCGAAGTGAATAATGTGGGGGGCTGCGCCTGTCAGGTGCTTGAGACTGCTTAGAAATACGCGCGACAAGGGCGTTGACGTTTGCGCGAGGCAAAATTCGAGAGTGGACCATTTGGCAACTTTCCCTGTTACAGCATTGGGCAGTGGCTTGATGTGATCAAAAATGTTCAGACGTATATTGATTCTTGCTGCATTTTTGTGCGTCCGCCATAGGAGAGAAGTAGTAATGCACTAGGAAAAAAGTGCGGTTCTCTGCGGCGTTAAAACCACCCTGATTGCTCGCGAAAAAATGGCGATAGGTGTGTGACTCCGGTTACTGGGTAAGGGACACCGAGTTTCCGCTCCCAATTTGGGTGGTGATGGCACTGGAGGAAACGCCAGTTTGATGGATAGTGATTAAATTGAAACCGCCAGACTGGGTGGTGATGGCGCGATGATCGCCGCCGATTCCTAGAATTCCGGTTTGCAATACCGATATTCCGTTGAAATAGCCGCTTTGGCTGGTGCTGGCGGCGTTATAGGAACCCTGTTGTATTACCTGGCTCTGATTGTCGAAGCCGTCCTGAAAGGTATAGATTTCATGGGTATAACCCGTTTGCAGGTGGTCCGAGCTATTGAAATTTCCCGACTGGATGGTATAGCCCAGGTTTTCAGCCCCATCCTGTGTTGTCTTGACCTCATTATTGCCGCCAGTCTGGAAAACATACGACTGTGAAAAATTGCTGTTGTGCTGGTTCAGTGTGACTGTATTCAGCTGCCCGTACTGCACAATGTTCACACGGTTGCCACTTCCTAGCTCCTGAACTACCAATGATTCGTTAGAGAATCCGATTTGGGTAGTAGCGATATCGCCTTCACGGCTGGCCGACTGGATTACCAGCGTTTCGTTAAAGGAACCTATCTGGTATGTGGAGACATGGTTGTTGGCGCCAAGCGATTGCTCTACCGACGACGTGTTGAGATCCCCCTGCTGATGTATGAGGATGCCGCTGTTCGATACAGAACTTTGCCTGGCTTCCCCGCGATTCCCACCGCCGATTTGCTGCAAGTCCACGGATGTTTCCGTTGCGGAATTTTGTTGGGTATCGAGTAAATACAACACGCTCGTATCTGCTTGATCCATCTGTATAGTGTCGGCCTGTGAAGCCGAGGTCACGATATAGAATGCCAGTGCAAGCGCTATTGTTGATTCCAGCTTTTGCATAAGGGGTATCCCCGCGACATAAACATTTGATACGTATCAGTCGTATTGTCTGATGGTGGTGGTCAATGCAACCCCTTTCTGGGTGACCTCCGTATTTAGGCCGCTACCACTCTGGTAGATACTGACTTCATTGAACGCACCGACTTGCTTCACTGTTGCTGAATTCTGAAATCCATACTGAGAAATGTTTGCGTCATTCCCGTAGCCGTTCTGTTGCAGCAGGATCAGGTTTTCGTAGCCTATCTGGACCAGCGCCGCAATATTGGCCTGGCCCGTCTGGGAAGAAACAGTGAAATTTTGCCCGCCGGACTGGGTAACCAGGAGGAAGTTGCGCTGCCCCTCTTGCGAAGTTACCAGATAGTTGCTTACACCATATTGTTGTGCGCCAATTTGATTCAAATTTCCTGCCTGAAAAATATTGGCGATATTGGCAGAAGACATGCTGCCATGCCGATCAAGTTCGCTGGCAAGTGCGAGTTCCGTGTCGGCATTGATTTCCTGTGCGAGTGTAGGGGTGCAAAACACCGCGTAACACATTGTCGCTAACAGTGTTGCAACGTGCTTGTTGAACAACTGCATGGCTTTTTTCCTTGGTGCGGTTACATGAAAGTAGTGGCTTCATTCAGGTAATACTGGATCACCGGGTTGTTGATCTCTTCCGGGTTCTGCAGTGCCCACGAATTGGCGACGATACCTTCGCTGATGAGGTGGATGACTGCGGACTCCATCGCAGACAGAGTGGCAATCTGCGCGGGTTCATTGGTGGTGGTGCCCATCTCCATTTCCAGCAGCCGCTTGAATTTTACGTAGCGAAACACGTCCGCGCTGATCGCTTTGGAATACACGGTCTTTGATGTCAGTACCGAGTGCAGTACGCGCCCTGAGCGGATATCCACCGCGCGCAAATTAACCGTAACCTGATCCACTCGATACTGTTCGTCGGCACCGATGCCAAAATACCGCGCGCCGGCACCACCGGTGCGGATGTTCGTGTCGTAGGCCACAATGCCACCTTCCAGTAATACATTCGCGGCAACCAGTGACGGCAGCATGACGTTATTTTCCGGCGCATCCGGCTTAGCCAGTGCCGCGCGTATGATCTTGCGTTCGGTCAGCAGGTTCTGCAGGCCTTCCCGCTCCAGGGGAATAAACCAGCCGGAATCATTCAGTACATCCATGAGCATGGATGCTGCGCCCTGGGTGACCGCCGTAGAAAAACTGCTGGCTGGCGAGGGTTTGTATTGCCCGGTCTGGTCCCGGAAGCTGTATACGGCTGCGAGGATTTTTCCCTTGGGCTGGGGCAGGTTGACGAGGTCCCGGTAGGTATCGTTTCTGGGGGTCAACTTTGCATCTTGCCTGCCGGGGCCAAACAGTGCTTCTCCTGTATTTTTAACCGCAGTGCAGCCGCCCAGGCTGACTGCAAGCGCCATGACGATTGCCGCGATCTTGTGACCGGTAAATTGCATCACATGTTACTCCAGCGTTATTCGCGATTATTTTTGGTTCTGGCAGCAGTCCGGATGCCACATGTCGGACTGATATTTTTATCTGAAAAAATCCTAGTTGGTGGGGTTAAGTCCACTGACCACGATCTCGGCGGTATCTCCCGTGCCTCTGTCGGTGATCAGTACCGTCAGTACGCCATCGGTATCCACGATCTGTACGATAAAGTCGTCGGTGATCAGCTCGCCGCTGTTGCCATTGCCAACGTCCGTCAGCAGCTGGTTTAGAAGTCGGGTTTCCAGCGAGTCGGTAAAGCGGTCGAGTGCACTTGGCTGTTCGTAAAGGTCAGAGAGACTGTCTGGATCCTTGTGGTTATTCTGGGATTGGGCATTGGAGAGCAGGAAGGTGCCATTGAGTGGATTGCCCCCGAAGTTCGGGTTTACCGGCTCATAAATGAGCTCGCTGGCCTGGGCGCCGCCGATGGTGAAGGCGCCGGTGAGCACCGGGGCGAGCAGTTTCTTCCGGGTTATGTTTACTTTCATCAGAATTCATCCTTGCCTAAATCAAAGTGGTCATTAAGCGCTTCACGGAGCTTTTCCTGCAGAATCAGCTCGTGGATCATTTGTGACGCCTCTTCCGCCAACCCGCGTATGTTGTTGGTGCTGGGGCTGATAAAGCGGCGAAATACGGTGTTGTTGTTGTAGGTGATCCAGATCAGGTTTCCCCAGCGCGCGGAGGGGCGTTCTTCCACGGTCAGGTTGTATTTGCTGTCCGGGTAGTTCAGGTTGCGGTACTCGTTCATATACCGTACAAAGTCGTGACCGGTACGGGTAATCGTCTGGTCGATATTGAAGCCGCTGATCTCATCTTCCAGGCGTCCGTTGTCGGAGCTTTCAGCGGATGCTTCTTCCAGGGCGCGGGTATCGCTGTCCTGGGCAATGCCGTATGGAATGATAAGAAGCAACAGCAGGGGGAGATATTTCATATCCCCTCAACCTGCAGGTGAAGCTTGGCCCAGTTGCTGGCCTGAAGGCGGTTTTTTACCCCGATTTTCCGGAATATGTTGTACATGTGGTTCTTGACCGTGTGCTCGCTCAGGTGCAGCCGTGAGGCGATGATGCTGTTCGGTTCGCCGGTGGTGAGGTGCGCGAGAATTTCCTGCTCCCTGCGCGTAAGTAGCAGGCTGGAGCGGGAATCGGAATGGCTGGCACCATGGCTATTCTGGATGGCATTTTCCAGTTTGCTGATGAGCTCTTTTTGGCTGGAGCGGTTGTCGCACAGAAATACGAATTTACGCTCCTCCAATGGTTTGCAAATATGCGCCGGCAAGTCGCGCGCGAAGTTGATCAGAAGCACTCGCGGGTGACTGATGTTTTTTAGGTGATTGAGCCCCGCGCCAGAGGTGGATTTCGCGGTAAGCGGTAAACAGTCTACGACGATGGCGTCGTAATTTTGCAGGCAATGCTTTTGCTTTCCGAATTCAGATTTTTCCCAGGTAAACGGGAGGGTTTCTGCAATGAATGCGAACAGTAAGTCCCCGTGAAGGCCGGAATCGCTCTGAAAGAGTATCGGCATAGAAGTACCTATGGCTATGCAATGACGAAGTCAGGGAGTGAATTTGGCAGCCTGTTTAAAGTTGTATGCGCCACGCCGGCTTTTCGTTTGTAACTTCCGCGGAAGGTTTGCGAAATTTCTGCGTGGTGGAATGGATGTCTGTGGTTTAAGTTAAAAATCTCACTCCCTGAGAAATTTGTTTGGAGTGTAGTCGGTTATTCTGACGTGGCTGATAAATTAGGTGCCCGTCGCATAGAAAATTTTATTGGTAAAACGTCAGTTTTTGCGCGACCAAGTCGGCGATAAAGTAGTTTTTTAATTTGCGGGAATGCATTTTATGCATGTGGAATTGCCGGGGTTAAATTTTTATACTGGCGGGAAAGTATTCCAGTTGCCCAAATTTATTAACGTTGCGAGCACAGTATTGCGCGAACATCACCGAACTCCGCTTTCCCCATACAGGCCCGGCAGCTGTCGCTGGCTGCGGTTTCTGCCCATTGCGGTGTGCCTGGTGTTGTCTGCCTGCCACCGTACACCCGAGTCTGCCCTGGGCACAGTGGAGTGGGACCGTATTGCATTACCGGCACCGGTCGCGGAAAAAATTGTGGATATCCAGGTGAGAGAAGGGCAACGGGTACAAAGGGGGGAGGTGCTGTTACAGCTCGACCCGCAGCAAACCCGTGCCAGACTGGCCGCGGCGGAGTCGACGGTGGCGCAACAGGCCGCGGCGCTGGTGGAACTTGAAGTAGGGCCGCGCGTTGAGGAAATCGAGCGCGCGCGCGCCGAGCTGGTGGCTGCGCAGGCAAATGCGGTGGATGCCGAGGCAAACTTCCGCCGCCTGAGCGCACTGGGGCAGAAGAACTACGCGTCCAAATCCGATATCGACGCCGCCCGCGCTGCAGCGGACAGTGCCCGCGCCCAGGTGCGCGCGGCGCAGGAGCAGTTACTGGAACTCGAGCGCGGCAACCGCCCGGAAGACATCGAGCAGGGGCAGGCCTCTCTGGCACAGGCCCGCGGTGAGGCCGAGGCGCAACGCGTGTTGCTGGAGAAACTGACATTGCGCGCGCCGCGTAACGGTATCGTCGACAGTATCCCCTTCAAGCTCGGTGACGAGGCGCCGGTGGGCGCTTCGCTGGTGGTGATGCTGACCGGGGAAACACCTTACGCGCGGGTCTATGTACCACAGCCGATGCGTCACCGGATTCAGGTGGGCAGCAGCGCGCAAATATTCCTGGAAGGCAGTGGCCACGACAGCGGCCTCGGTACTTTTGCGGGACGTGTGCGGATGGTGCGCAATGAGCCCAGTTTTACGCCTTACTACGCGCTCACCGGTGACGATGTGGCACGCCTCAGTTATATCGCCGAGATCCAGTTACAGGACGATGCCGCACAGTTGCCCGCCGGGTTGCCGCTGCGGGCTGAATTTTCATTTTCTCCCACGACCGATCGCCAGGCTTCTGAAACACCATTGCCAGCCCCTATTGATCCCAATACTGGAAGCGGAAGTGAAGGTGCGCCGTTAGGCGAATTGGGAGAGGGTGGGCGCAGTACCGAACAGATGGAACGTCCGCTACCTGATATCGAAAGCGAGCCGCTCGAAGGCCTGGAGAACGGTAAATAGCCATGGCGCAAAACTATGGACGGTGATGTCGCCATCCGCGCCCGCGGACTCAGTAAAACGTTCGGTACTCTCAAGGCGGTGGACGATGTGGATCTCACCGTTTCCAAGCAGCGGATCTATGGATTCCTCGGCCCCAATGGCTCCGGGAAATCCACCAGCATCCGCATGTTGTGCGGGCTGCTCACGCCCACCGCCGGTGAGATTGAGGTGCTCGGCCTGCAGATTCCGGCACAGGCGGAAATTCTGCGCCAGCATATCGGTTACATGACCCAGCAATTTTCCCTGTTTACGGATCTCACCGTGCGCGAGAACCTGGAGTTTCTCGCCGCGGTGCAGAACATGTCGGCACGGGATGCGCGCGCGCGCATCGATGAGCTGCTGGTGGAATACCACTTTGAAGGCCGCGCCGATCAGCTGGCGGGAACCATGAGCGGTGGCCAGAAACAACGTCTGGCACTGGCTGGCGCAGTTATCCACAAGCCGGAACTGCTGTTCCTGGATGAGCCCACCAGCGCGGTGGACCCGGAATCCCGCCGGGATTTCTGGGAAAAACTGTTCGAACTCACCGATGCCGGAACCACCATCCTCGTCTCCACCCACTATATGGACGAAGCGGAACGCTGCCACCGCCTGGCCATTCTGGAGCGGGGCCGGCTGGTGGCGGATGGCAGCCCGGCGGAGCTGACCGGGGCTCTGGAAGGGCGGACCCTGCTGGTGGAAACCGAGCATCAGCGCAGTGCCCGCGCGGCGCTGATGAAGGTGCCCGGCGTTATCAGCGCGGCGCAGATTGGTAACAGCCTGCGCCTGCTGACGGAGCGCGGGCAGGCAGGTCCGGAAAAAATGCAGCAGGCGCTGAGCGACGCGGGCATCCGTGCGCAGGTAGCCCCGGTGGAGCCGAGTCTCGAGGATGTGTTTGTGGCGGTCACGCACAGCGCATCGCGCGCAGAGCGTGAGAAGGCTGAGGCCAGCAGCGAGGAGCGGTCGTGAACACCCGCCGCCTGTTTGCGGTGTTGCAAAAGGAGTTCCGGCAGATGCGGCGGGACCGCATGACCCTCGCCATGATCATCGGCATCCCCATCATGCAGCTGATCCTGTTCGGCTACGCCATCAACCTGAACCTGCGGCACCTGCCGGCGGCGATCGCCGATCAGGCGGAGACCAGCGCCTCGCGCCGGCAGGTGATGGATATGCTCGCCACCGGGGTCATCGAGCCGGTGGCCAACGCGCGTACGCCGGAGCAGTTGATGACGCTATTGCGCCGCGGCGAAATCAGTGTGGGCGTTGTCATCCCCTACGACTACGAACGCCGCCTGGCGCTGGGGCAGGAGGCCATCCAGATTTTGGTGGATGGCAGCGATACGGTGGTGCAGAGTGCGGCGGCGCAGCTGGCACAGGTGCCGGTGGGGGAGCCGCCCCCGGAAAACAATACCCGCCTGCCCAACCGCGAGTCTTCGGTGCCACAGCGGCAGAGCTCCGTGAGCATCGTCAGTTTTTATAATCCGCAGCGGGTGTCCGCGATCAATATCGTGCCGGGGCTGATCGGTATCATCCTCACCATGACCATGGTGATGTTCACCGCCGTGGCCATTGTGCGCGAGCGGGAGCGGGGCAATATGGAACTGCTGATCGCGACGCCGGTGAGCAGCGCGGAACTCATGATCGGCAAGGTATTGCCTTACGGCATGGTGGGATTGATCCAGACCAGCCTGATCCTGCTGCTCGGTACCTGGCTGTTCGGGGTTCCCATCCGCGGCAGCCTGCTGGATGTATACCTCGCCACGCTGCTGCTGATTCTGGCGAACCTGACCATGGGGCTGCTGATTTCCACTCGCGCGCAGTCGCAGTTCCAGGCGATGCAGATGACCTTCTTCGTGTTCCTGCCGTCGATACTGCTGTCCGGTTTCATGTTCCCGTTTGACGGCATGCCGAAGGCGGCGCAGTGGCTGGCGGAAATTCTGCCGCTGACACACTTCCTGCGGCTGATTCGCGGGGTGATGTTGCGGGGAGCGGGAGTGTTCGAGCTGTGGCCGGACCTGCTGGCACTGGTTGCGTTTATCGCGCTGATGATGACCCTGGCGGTGTCGCGTTTCCGCAAGCGTCTCGACTGAAGTCGTTGCCGGATAACCGTAACGCCCGGGGCGCAGTAGCGGATTTTACCCGCGGCAGGGAATTTCGCGACGGAACTGTGATCCCATGAAAGCATCCGTTCCGGCGTGTTTGTTAGCATGCAGGGTCATTTCACTTTTCCGGGTGGTATTGCCCGCCACCCGTGTCATCACAAGACTGTTGTCAGGTCTACAGAGCAACTGATGCTGGATTCCAGCAGGGGAGGAAGCTGTACCATGACCGAGATGTTCCAGACATTGCCACCTTGGCTGTGGTTTCTCATCGCACTGATCGTGCTGTTTCTCGCACGCAGCCCCATGCATCAGGGTATCTATGCGCTGGCGCGATTTTTCCACCAGTCCCTGCGCCTGGGTGCCAACGCGCTGGCGTCGGCGGAAGGGCGGTTGCAATTGCGCAACCGGGAAGTACTGCTGGCCGCCGGCCGCGAGGCCGCCGAGCGGAATATCGAGCGGGAGTTCGAGCGTATCGAAGGCGCGATGAAAAAAGAGCTGTCGCAATATCCGGCGCTGCATCGCAAATTGTGCGAACAGCTGACCGCGGTAGATGAGGATTACGTGCGCAGCGCCGAGGTGCCCCCGCAGCCTACCAACTGGTCGAAGGCGATCAAGACGGTGGCGGAAATTCCCGCCGATCAGGACACGGTGGTAAGTGATGTGCTGGAAACCATTCATGGCTCCATGCGCAAGGCCGAAGCCCGCGCGCTGGAAGCCTATCGGGAGTCCGCGCGCGAGCGACACCAGCTGCTGAAGCGCATGATGCCCGCCTGGCGTTCCATTCTGAACAGCCTGGGTAAGGTCAACAAAACCATGGCCGCGGTGCAGCAGCGGGCTGCGGTTGTCGATCGCCATATGGACCGCTACGAAGAAATTTTGCGGGGCGGCGACCGCGCTCAGCGCATGCTCTCCGCCTCGTCACTCGGCCAGTTCTTTATCGCCACGTTGTTGCTGGCCATTGCCGCGGGCGGGGCGCTGATCAACTTCCACCTGATTGCACGGCCCATGACCGAAGTAATGGGCGCCGCCAGTTCTATCGGCGGCTTCAGAATTGCAGACGCCTCCGCGCTGGTGATTATTCTGCTGGAGATCACCATGGGATTGTTTGTGATGGAGTGCCTGCGTATTACCCGCCTGCTTCCGACGATCGGCGCACTCAACGACAAGCTGCGTATGCGCTTGATGTGGGCGGCCCTTGTCCTGCTGCTGATGCTGGTCGCGGTGGAAGCTGGACTCGCGTTTGTTCGGGAAGCCGTGGTTCAGGCAGACCTGGCAGCGAACCCCCAGTTAGCTAGCGCGGAAATGGCGGTTGCCACGGGCAGTGCCTACTGGATTACCGTGGCCGCACAGCTGGGAATGGGATTTGTCCTGCCGTTGGTGCTGGCCTTTGCCGCTATCCCGCTGGAAAGCTTTATTGCGTCTTGTCGCACCGTGATCGGTGTTGTGAGCGCGTTTTTCCTGCGGGTAGTAGCGGCGGTATTACGCCTAGCCGGCACCGCAATCTGGAACAGTGGTGACATACTGGTGCGGGGCTACGATATCGTTATCTGCCTTCCGCTGTGGCTGGAGGCGCGGTTTTTGCGCTGGCGGCAACAGGCCGAACGCAGCGCGGCGCCCACCCAGTAGTTAATCACCAATGAATCGCACTGTAACCGAGGAACGCTACTGGAAAACCGGGGCGCGGCGGCCGATGGTGATTGCCCACGGCGACGAGTCCGGCTGCGGGCTCTACCCCGGTAACACCCTGCTGTATATGCATAAAATGCTGGAGCTGGGGGTGGACGCGCTGGAGCTGGATCTCAACCTCACCGCCGATGGCCGTCTGGTCCTGATGCACGACCCGACGCTTGAGCGCACCACCAATGGCCGCGGGTTGGTGATCGAGCATTCGCTGGCGCAGTTGCGGGGGCTCAATGCCGCCCATCACTGGAGCCGTGACGGCGAACATTTTCCCTATCGCGACAACCCTATCCCTATCGCCACCATTGACGAAGTATTCGCGCAGGTTCCCGCGACACCGCTGATCATCGAACTGAAAAACAATTCACCCGCTGCGGCGCAAGCGCTCAGCCGCGCCATCGACACCGCCGGTTGCGGCGAGCGGCTCATCGTGTCCTCTTTCCATCGCCCGGTCATCCGCGAGTTCCGCCGTCTGTGCCCGCAGGTGCGCACCGGGGTGACCATGCCGGAGGCGCTGCTGTTTTATGTTGCCCAGGGGCTGGGGACGGCGGGATGGCTGCACTGCGATTATCGGGCGATGCAATTGCCCACGCATTACCTGGGGTTGAATGTATATTCGGAGCGCTTTGTGAAGGCGGCACGCAGGCACGGGCTGCACCTCGCGGTGTGGACCGTGGATGATTGTGAGCAGATGAAACAGTATATTGCGCTCGGTCTCGATGGCATTGTTACCAACCGGCCGGACAGGCTGCTGAAATTACTGGACGAGTAAATGTTAAAACGGCTGCTGGTTTTATTGTTGCTGGGAGTGGTGATCTTTATCGGCTGGCGCTGGCTTGCAGCGCGCCCGGCTGCCGACCTGGGGCTGCAGTTTCCCCGCCCCGGCAGCGAGAGTATCGCCGAAGGTTTTCGCCGGCCCCTGGTGATTGCCCATGCGGACGATTCCGGGCAGGGGCTCTACCCCGGCAATACGTCGGTGTTCCTGCAGCAGATGGCGGCGATGAACGTGGACGTGCTGGAAATGGACGTGCACGCCAGCGCCGATGATGAGCTGGTGTTGATGCACGATGACACCGTGGATCGCACCACCGACGGCAAGGGCGCGATCCGCGATAAAACCCTGCAGGAGTTGCGACAACTCAATGTCGCCTACAACTGGAGCCAGGACGGCAACACCTACCCCTACCGGGAAAATCCCCAGCGCATCGTTACGGTAGATGAAGTCTTCAAAACCTTTCCCAACTACCCGATGGTGATCGAGCTCAAAACCCCGGACGCCGAAGCCGCGCGCGCCCTGTGCCGCAAGCTGATGGCCTACAACAAAAGCAATCAGGTGATTGTTTCCAGCTTCCACCAGTCCGCGGTCGACACCCTGCGCGAAGAATGCCCGCATGTGGCTACCGGGGCCGGTTCCGATGAGGTCAAGCTGTTTGCTCTGGCCACCAAACTGAACGCCTTCCGCCTGCTGAGCCCGCACTACCAGGCGCTGCACATTCCCATTGAATACGACGGCATTACCCTGGTGGACCAGAGCTCTGTGTCCCAGGTGCAGAAACGCGGTGTGCGGATGGATGTGTGGACGGTGAACGACGAAGCGGAAATGCGCCGGCTTATCGAACTGGGT
>NZ_DATCMV010000022.1:0-7352 GCF_036563125.1 Microbulbifer sp. | reverse complement strand
GCTGTCGTTCAAACAGGAAGATATCGTGATCCGCGGTCACTCTTTCGAGTGCCGGATCAATGCCGAGGACCCGAAGACCTTCTTCCCGAGCCCTGGCAAAGTGGAATCCTTCCACGCTCCGGGCGGCCTGGGCGTACGGGTGGACTCCCACCTCTATGCTGGTTACACAGTGCCACCAAACTACGATTCCATGATCGCCAAGATCATCACCTACGCCGAGGACCGCGAGACTGCGTTGGCCCGTATGCGTGTGGCGCTGAGCGAGACGATCATCACCGGGATCAAGACCAACATTCCGCTGCAAGAAGAGTTGGTGCGGGATGAGGCATTTGCCCGCGGTGGAGTGAACATCCACTACCTCGAGAAAAAGCTCGGGATGGAGTGATCCCCTCCCTTGCCAACCATAGAGTCGACTAAGCAGGTTCTGTGGCGGCAAAGTACCGGGGAGGCGTTTTCAAAACCGGGCTAGGCGCCCCCCTTAAATACGTCCCTGTACGCTGCGTCGGCGACATCCCTGTCGCCGACGCTTTTGAAAACACTTCCCCGGTGCTTTTCCTTCCAGCCAACCTTCCCTACCCTGTTAGCTAATCCGAATAGTTCTTCGTAAAACGCTGAACTTTGAATTGCAGGTAGCGCTGCCGTTAAGGCTTTGCGGAACCTTCACCGCCATGGATGGCGGTGCAGAGCCCCCAGGGATGGGTTTACGGCGTGTTCCGCAAAGCCTTAGCGGCAGCGGTACCGCCACGGACTCGCCCAAAACCACCGAACAAACAACCCCGGAATCCCGAAAGTGCCCTGGCTTCAATTACGTGTAAACACCACCCGCGATGAGGCGGAAAAAATCGAAAATGCGCTGCTGTTCGCCGGCGCGGTCTCGGTAACCCTTGAAGACAACGCCGATCAGCCCATCCTCGAGCCGGGCCTCGGCGAAACTCCGCTGTGGGATCAGACTCTGGTGACCGGCCTGTTCGACGCAGAAGTCGATACCGGCGTCACCGAAGCCAAGGTCTCTTCCTATCTGTGTGAACTGTTCACCGGCGCCCGCTGGGAACAGCTCGAAGACAAGGACTGGGAACGGGAGTGGATGAGCCACTACAAGCCCATCCAGTGCGGCGACAACCTGTGGATCTGCCCCAGCTGGTGCGAACCGCCCGCGCCAGAGGCCGTCAACATCATGCTCGACCCCGGCCTCGCCTTCGGCACCGGCACCCACCCCACCACCTTCCTGTGCCTGCAGTGGCTCGCCCGTGAACCGGTGCAGGGAAAGACCGCCATCGACTACGGCTGCGGCTCCGGCATCCTCGGCATCGCCGCGCTTCTGCTCGGCGCCGACCGCGCGCTGGGCACCGACATCGATCCCCAGGCCCTGATCGCCAGCCGCGACAATGCGGTGCGCAACGGTATCGATCCCGAACGCTTCCCGGTGTACCTGCCCGAGAAAACGCCACCCGCTGCCGTGGCCAGCGCGGACATCATGCTCGCCAACATCCTCGCCGGCCCGCTGGTGGAACTGGCCCCGCAGCTGATTGAGCGCACAAAACTGGGGGGACGAATCTGCCTCTCGGGCATCCTTGCCAGCCAGGCGGAGCGGGTGAAGGCGGCGTATAGCCAGTGGATCGACTTTGATGCGGATGCGCAAAAGGAAGAATGGGTACGCCTGAGCGGAACCAGGGTCCGATAAGCGCACTACGCCAGAGGGCGCAGGGCTGATAAACTTCTCCGCCAAAGCAATAATCGTCGAATTCCATGTCGCAACTGGTCACCCGCTGCCCCCATTGCAGCACCTCGTTCCACGTCACCGAGCAGCAATTGCGTGCTGCCCGCGGCGCTGTGCGCTGCGGTTCCTGCCTGCAGGTGTTTCGCGCCGACGAAAACATCGTTTTCAATGAGGATGACCCGCAGCCTGCCAGCCGCAAAGCCATCGAGGATCTACTGGATGACGACGACTTCCTGATTCACGACGATATTGAGCTGGAGGGCGAGGACCATAGCGATGACGAGCTCCCCAGATCCCGCGCGAAAAAGGATAGCCAGCCCGACAAGCAGGCTCACCACAGCGAGCAGCCCGATGAGAGCCCCCTGATCGGTGACGCCTTTGGTGAGCAGCAGTGGCAGGAACTCGACAGCGACGACGCACAACAGGAACTGGACCTGCGCCGCGAGCTGGAATCCGAACTGGATGAATTGAGCGGTGCCGACGATGATCCCTGGGCCGCGGAAATCGCCCGCGAAGAATCCAGCGGTGTCAGCCGGCGCAAAAGCGGCGGGCGCCGCGACCAGGAACTGCCCGAAGAACGTGAGGATGACCTGTTTGCCGAGGACCTGCTACGCGAGCAGCTCGGCGAGCTCGATGATCCGCTGGCGAAGGAAGGCTTCCCTTCCGACGAATTCACCGCGGAGGACATGCAGCGCATAGCCGGCAGCGGCGCCAAGCGCCCACAACCGGCGGCGACCAGTTCGCTCGACCCGCACCAGCTGGACCAAGCACCACTACTGCCGCGGGACCAGCTGATTTCCGCCATCGGTTCCGCCCCCATCGAAGTCAGCTGGCAGCCGAAGCGCCACCGGCGCGTGCCCAACTGGTTGTGGGCGTTGGGTGCACTGCTACTGGCACTCGGACTCGTGGCCCAGACCGCCTACTTCCGCTTCGACTCCCTGAGCAAGCGCGACCCGTGGCGCCAACTGTACGCGGCGGCATGCCCCGCGCTGGGCTGCACGTTGCCGGCACAGGTGGACATCAGCGCCATCCACACCTCGAATCTGGTGGTGCGCAGCCACCCGCAGATCGCTAATGCGCTGGCAGTGGAAGCGGTGCTATTGAATCGCGCACCCTTTGACCAACCTTTCCCGACCCTGCAACTGCGTTTTACCGACCTCAAGAATGCGCCGGTCGCCAGCCGCCGCTTCGGCCCCTCGGACTACCTCAAGGGAGAGCTGTCCGGACGCAAGCTGATGCCCGCCGGCAACCCGGTGCACATCGCACTGGAGATCGTCGACCCGGGCACCGAAGCGGTGAACTACGAGCTGCGCATCGCCCCGCAGTAAGCTAGCCGCAAGCTGCGGCTGGCGCCCATTGCTACAAACTGTTGCACAAAGTTCGCCCTAAACGGCCAGCCATCGAACAATTTGAGCGCTTTTTCGCTTTTCCAGTGGCCTGCCAGCCGCTATCATAGGCCGCTCTTTGACACCCTATGAGACCAGACCCGCGGGAGGGCGAGTTGCCCACGGAATTGCCAAGCAGCTTCGCCATAGGCCCCTATAACATCGGTGCGCCAGTCATTCTGGCGCCCATGGCCGGCGTTACCGATCGCCCCTTCCGCAACCTGTGCCGCGAACTCGGCGCCGGTCTGGTGGTATCCGAAATGGTCACCTCCGACACCAGCCTGTGGGACAGCCGCAAATCGAGAATGCGCCTGGATCACGCGGGTGAGTCCGGCCCTATTTCGGTACAGATCGCCGGTGGCGACCCGGAGATGATGGCAGAGGCCGCGCGTGAGAACGTCAAACGCGGCGCTCAGATCATCGACATCAACATGGGCTGCCCGGCGAAGAAGGTGTGCAAAAAAGCGGCGGGTTCCGCCCTACTGCGCGACGAAAAACTGGTCGCCGACATTCTGGAAACGGTGGTTCAATCCGTCTCAGTACCAGTGACGCTGAAAATTCGCACTGGCTGGTGCCCGGATTCCCGCAACGGAGTGACGGTAGCCAAAATGGCCGAGGATCTCGGTATCTCCGCCCTGGCAGTCCACGGCCGCACCCGCGCCTGTGGCTACCATGGTCAGGCCGAATTCGATACCATTGCCGAGATTGTGTCGGCGGTAAAGATTCCCGTCTTTGCCAACGGCGACATTACCGGTGCGGAAAAGGCCCGCAAGGTGTTGGACTACACCGGCGCTGCGGCGGTCATGATTGGCCGGGCGGCTCAGGGACGTCCATGGATTTTCCGGGAGATTGCCCACTACCTCAGAACGGGGGAGCGGCTGCCGGAGCCCTCACTGGATGAAGTCAGGGACATATTAATCACTCACCTGAGTGAGCTACACCGTTTCTACGGTGCGGTTATGGGGGCACGTATCGCCCGCAAGCATGTGGGTTGGTACGTGAAAACACTCGCCGACAGCGAGGACTTTCGCAAGACCTTTAACCAACTGGATTGCGCAGAAGCACAACATGCCAGCGTTCGTGAGTGGTTTGAACGCCGAATAACTAGAGGGGCAAAAGCGGCATGAATAACGAAGCACTGATTCCGGATACCAGCGATGTGGTATCCGCCGGGGGCCAGGTTCAATTGCAACAACCGCAAGCGTTACGCGACGCGGTTGAACAGGCGATGGAAAATTACTTCCGTCACCTGGACGGTCAAATGGTGACCGAAGTCTACGATATGGTGCTGTCCGAGATTGAGGCGCCGATGCTGGAAGTGGTGATGAAACACACCCGCCACAACCAGACCCGCGCCGCGCAGCTGCTGGGCCTCAACCGGGGAACCCTGCGCAAGAAGCTCAAGCGCTACGGTCTGCTGTAAGGCGACCCGCCGCCACGGACAGTGACGTCCGGGCGGTAAAAATTCGACGAGGGGGGATGGGTCAAACCCATCCCCCCTCGCTATTTTGTTACTCCGTACTTTTCTCACTTCAGATGGACGATGCGATATGACTGACAAGGTGGCCATTCGCCGCGCGCTGATCAGCGTTTCCGACAAAACCGGCATTGTAGAATTTGCCCGCGAACTCGCCGCGCAAGGCGTGGAGATCCTGTCCACCGGCGGCACCTACCGCCAGCTGGGCGATGCCGGTATCCCGGTAATCGAAGTCTCCGACTACACCGGTTTCCCGGAAATGATGGACGGCCGCGTAAAAACCCTGCACCCGAAGGTGCATGGCGGCATTCTCGGCCGTCGCGGCACCGACGACGCGGTAATGAATGAGCACGGCATCAAGCCCATCGATATGGTTGTCGTAAACCTGTATCCGTTCAAGGCCACCGTTGCCAACCCCGACTGCGACCTGCCAACCGCCATCGAGAACATCGACATCGGCGGCCCCACCATGGTCCGTTCCGCCGCCAAGAACCACAAAGACGTGGCGATCGTGGTCAATGCCCACAGCTACGACACCGTGATCGAAGAGATGAAGGCGAACAACGGCGCACTGGGTTACGAAACCCGCTACGACCTGATGGTGCAGGCGTTCGAACACACCGCTCAGTACGACGGCATGATCGCCAACCACTTCGGCGCCCGTAACACCAACAACGAGGCACGCGAGTTCCCCAACACCTTCAACGTCCAGTTCGAAAAAGCCCAGGACATGCGCTACGGCGAGAACCCGCACCAGAAGGCGGCGTTCTACGTGGAAGCCGACGCCGAGGAAGCCTCCGTCTCCACCGCCACCCAGCTGCAGGGCAAAGAACTCTCTTTCAACAACGTCGCCGACACCGACGCCGCACTGGAAACCGTCAAACTGTTTGACGAGCCCGCCTGTGTCATCGTCAAGCACGCCAATCCCTGCGGCGTGGCCGTAGCCGCGGACATCAAGACCGCCTACGAACTGGCCTTCGCCACCGACCCGGAATCCGCATTTGGCGGCATCATCGCCTTCAACCGCGAACTGGACGCCGAAACCGCCCAGTTGATCGTCGACAAACAGTTCTCCGAAGTGATCATCGCCCCCAAGGTTTCCGAAGGTGCGGCGAAAGCGGTTTCCGCCAAGCAGAACGTACGCCTGCTGGAATGCGGCGAATGGGGCAGCGAGCGCCCGGCCGCGTTCGACTACAAACGCGTTACCGGCGGCCTGCTGATCCAGGAAAAAGACAACGGTATGGTTGCCAAGGAAGACCTGAAAGTGGTCACCAAGGTGCAGCCGTCTGACGAACAGCTGGACGAACTGCTGTTCGCGTGGAAAGTTGCCAAGATGGTCAAATCCAACGCCATCATCTACGCCAAAGACGGCCGCACCATCGGCGTCGGCGCAGGCCAGATGAGCCGCGTCAACTCCGCGCGCATCGCCGCGATCAAGGCCGAGCACGCTGGCCTCGAAGTAAAAGGCGCAGTGATGGCGTCTGACGCCTTCTTCCCCTTCCGCGACGGCATCGACAACGCCGCCAAGGTAGGCATCAGCGCCGTAATCCAGCCGGGTGGCTCCATGCGCGACGACGAAGTCATTGCCGCCGCCGACGAACACGGTATGGCGATGGTGTTCACCGGCATGCGTCACTTCCGTCACTGACCTGTCACTGACATAGCGATTTAATATTCGCGCGCTATACGGGAAGGTCCTGTGGCTGGGGCCCCTTCCCGAGACCGTCTGCGGCCGGGATGGCCGCAGCCGAGCCCCCATGGATGGGTTCACGGCGTGTCTCGGGAAGGGGCACCAGCCACAGGGCCGCCACTTGACCGGCTTCGAAGCACTCTAATGTGCCTGTCTCCCCCGGTTCCAGCCCAGCAATACTGCGCGCAGTGCTAAACTAGCCCACCTAAATAACAGGCACGGGGAAACTCAAGAATGAATATCCTGGTAATCGGCTCTGGTGGCCGCGAACACGCTCTGGCCTGGAAGGCCGCGCAAAACCCCGCCGTAGACACCGTCTTCGTCGCACCGGGCAACGCCGGCACCGCCCGCGAACCCAAACTCCAGAACGTCAACATCGGCGTCGACAACTTCTCCGCCCTGTCCGACTTCGTCGAAGAAAAAGGCATCACCCTCACCATCGTTGGCCCCGAAGCCCCGCTGGTGGACGGTATCGTCGACTTCTTCAACGCCCGCGGCCACAACATCTTCGGCCCGGAAAAAGCCGCCGCCCAGCTCGAAGGCTCCAAAGCCTTCACCAAAGAATTCCTCGAGCGCCACGACATCCCCACCGCCGCCTACAAAAACTTCACCGAAGTAGAACCGGCGATTGAATACATCCGCGCCCAGGGCGCCCCGATTGTGGTCAAGGCCGACGGCCTCGCCGCCGGTAAAGGCGTCATCGTCGCCGAAACCGTGGAGCAAGCCGAACTGGCCGTGCGCGACATGCTCAGTGGCAATGCCTTCGGCGATGCCGGCTGCCGCGTCGTAGTGGAAGAATTCCTAACCGGTGAAGAGGCCAGCTTTATCGTCATGGTAGACGGCGAGAACATCCTGCCCATGGCCACCAGCCAGGATCACAAGCGCGTTGGCGATGGCGACACCGGCCCCAACACCGGCGGTATGGGCGCCTACTCCCCAGCCCCCGTAGTGACCCAGGATGTCTACGAGCGCGTGATGAAGGAAGTTATCGAGCCCACCGTCAAAGGCCTCGCCAGTGAAGGCATGCCCTACACCGGTTTCCTCTACGCCGGCCTGATGATCAATGAAGAGGGTGCGCCCAAG
>NZ_DATCMV010000168.1:0-6087 GCF_036563125.1 Microbulbifer sp. | reverse complement strand
TTGAAGTGAGCTACGAGCGCTTTACCGAAAATCCCGAAGCGGAGAGCAGGCGCTTGATTGCATTCTGCGATTTACCCTGGGACGAACGCTGCCTGGATTTTTCCGCGGCGGAAGGTGCGGTGAGTACCGCCAGTAGCGTGCAGGTACGCCAGCCGGTGTATCGCAGTGCGGTGGCGCGCTGGAAAAAATACGAGCGGGAGCTGGTGCCGGCCATCGAAGTATTTTCAAAAGCCGGCTTGCTTTAATTTCCGGCGGCCGCGGATCCGGCGCACCCACTGGGGCACTGACTCCGCACTACCGGGGAATCAGTTGAACAGTTCCAGCAGGCGGCGACCCGGCTCTGGTTCGCGCATAAACGCTTCCCCCACCAGAAACGCATCCACATTGTGACCGCGCATGGCCGCCACATCGTCGGTAGTGTGGATACCGCTCTCGGTCACCACGATGCGATCGTCCGGAATCAGTTCCAGCAGTTTGAAGGTGGTTTCCAACTGCACATCGAAGGTGTGCAGGTTGCGGTTGTTGATGCCGATCAGGCGATTCGGCAGCTTCAATGCGCGCTCCAGTTCGGCGCGATCGTGTACCTCCACCAGTACGTCCATGCCCAACTCCAGTGCCAGGTCGTTGAGACTGGTGAGCTGCGCGTCGTCAAGGCAGGCGGCAATCAGCAGGATACAGTCGGCGCCGATGGCACGGGCCTCGTACACCTGATAAGGGTCGACGATAAAATCCTTGCGAATCACCGGCAGGCGCACGGCGTTGCGCGCCTGCTGCAGGTACTCGTCGGCGCCCTGAAAATAATCCACATCGGTCAACACCGACAGGCAGGCGGCACCGCCCTTTTCATAGCTGGTGGCAATCTCGGCGGGGATGAAATCCTCGCGAATCACGCCCTTGCTGGGAGAGGCCTTTTTGATTTCGGCGATAACCGCCGCTTCGCCCGCGGCGATCTTGTTCTCGATCGCACGCACGAATCCGCGGCAGGGCGGCTGCTGTAGCGCGCGCTGCTGCATTTCATCCAGGGAAACCTGTTGCTTGCGCTCGGCAATCTCTTCCCACTTGCGCTGGACGATGGTTTTCAGAATCGTTGGCGTATCCATAACTTCACTCTTTGAATGCGCTGGTAAAAGCGGCCAGCTCATTGATCTTTTCTCCGGCCAGTCCGCTGTAGATAGCATCCTGGGCCATGCTCACGCCCTCCGCGCGACTCGCAGCCACACCGCTCACATAGATGGCCATACCGGCATTCATCGCAATGATATCAGCTGCCTTGTCCCCGGCAGCGGTTTCACGCTTGCCGAGTGCATCGCGGATCAGCGCCAGCGAGGCCTCGGCGCCATCCACACACAGGCCATCCAGGCTCTGGCGCTCGATACCAAAATCTTCCGGGGAGATGGTAAATTTTTTCAGCTGGCCGTTTTTCAGCTCCCAGCCGCGGGTATCGGCGGCAATGCTGATTTCATCCAGACCGTCGTCACTGTGCAGCACCATCGCGTGCTCCGCACCCAGGCTCTGCAACACCTCCGCCAGCACGCGGGTATAGTGCGGATCGTAGACCCCGATCACCTGGCGCTTGACCCCGGCGGGGTTGGTGAGCGGCCCCAGCAGATTGAAAATGGTGCGTAATCCCAGCGCCTTGCGCGGCCCGATCGCGTGGCGCATGGCACTGTGGTAGCTCGGTGCGAACATGAACCCCACCCCCACCCCGTCAATACAGCGGGCGACCTGTTCGGGGGTGAGAGGAAGGTAAATGCCGGCTTTTTCCAAAAGATCGGCGGCACCGGAAGAGGAGGAGACCGAGCGGTTTCCGTGCTTCGCCACCCGCGCACCGGCGGCGGCGGCAACGAAACTGGAAGCACTGGAGACATTGAACAGGTTGGCACCGTCACCGCCGGTACCGACGATATCCACCGCATGGGTGTGGTCGATTTCTACCTTGGTTGCGAGCTCACGCATCACTTCCACCGCGCCGGTGATCTCTTCGACCGACTCGCCGGCCATGCGCAAGGCCACCAGAAACGCACCGATCTGCGCGTCTTCCGCCTCTCCGCGCATGATCTGGCCCATGGCATCCCGCATTTCTGCGCGGGTGAGATGTTCGCCGTCCACCAGTTTGGCGATGGCCTGCTGGATATTCATTATTCTTACTCCCCCAAGACTTTCCCTTGGTCTTTCGGTGGCCTCAAGCAGGTCCGTGGCGGTCCTGCTGCCGGTGACTGTTTGCGAGACACGCCGTGAACCCATCCATGGGGGCTCTTCCGCGAGGTCCCTCTCGCGGAAGGTCTCGCAAACAGTCCCCAGCATCAGGCCCTTCGCATCAAGCTCTGAGCATTACTCCAGCTCAGCTTTCCAAAAAATTCCGCAACATATCGTGCCCGTGCTGGGTCAGGATCGACTCCGGGTGAAACTGCACCCCCTCTACCGGCAATTCACGGTGGCGCAATCCCATGATCTCATCGATCTCACCGTCCTCGGTTTCGGTCCAGGCGGTGATCTCCAGGCAATCCGGCAAACTGCCCTTCTCCACCACCAGCGAGTGGTAGCGCGTGGCCTCGAACGGATTGGACAGGCCGTGAAACACCCCGAGATTGTTGTGCACGATATTCGAGGTCTTGCCGTGCATCACCTGGCGGGCCCGCACCACACGGCCGCCGAACACCTGCCCGATACTCTGGTGGCCGAGACAGATACCCAGAATCGGCACCCGCCCGGCATAAGCGCGAATGGTATCCATCGAGATACCCGCTTCATTCGGTGTACAGGGGCCGGGAGAAATCACGATTTTCTCCGGATTCAGCTGTTCGATATCAGCAACACTGATTTCATCGTTGCGCTTCACCACGACGTCCGCCCCCAGCTCCGCCAGGTACTGCACCACGTTGAAGGTGAAGGAGTCGTAATTGTCGATCATCAGAATCATGAATCAATTCCTTTTCCGTCCCCCAGCTCCCCCAGGCGTTTCTGCAAACGCGCGAGGGATTCCTGGGTTGCGCGCAGCTCGCGCAGAATTTCAGTCTGGCTCGGCGGCAGCTGCATTTCATCCAGCCTGCGCAGCTTCGCCTCTTCCAGATTATTGAGTACCACGCCGATAAACAGGTTGATCATCACGAACGCACCCATCACCACAAAGCTGATGAAGTACACCCAGGCGTAGGGCATGGACTCCATCGCGGTGTACATAATGTCGGTCCAGTCCTCAAAGGTGACGATGCGGAACAGGCTCAGCAGTGCAATGGGCAGGCTGCGCCAGTGGGTGGGGTCGATTTCGTGAAACAGGAAATAGCCGGCCACCCCGTAAATATAAAAGATGATTCCCATCAGCAGACTGATATGGAACATGCTGGGCAGGCTGCGCAGCAGCGTATCCACCAGCAGGCGCAGCTCCGGAAACGCCGATACCAGACGCAGTACCCGCAGTACCCGCACCAGCCGCGCCAGAGTGGCCATGGGCCCCGCCGCGGGGATCAGGCTCAGCACGATGATGGAGAAATCAAAACAGTTCCAGCCGTTGGCGAAATAGCGCCAGGGGCGATTGCCAAAAGCCACAATCTTGATGGCCGCCTCGATCATAAACGCCAGCAGAATCAGCTGGTTGATACCGTGCAGCAGACCGCTGTAGCGCTCCAACACCCAAGTGGAGGTTTCCAGACCAACCACCACGGCATTGACCGAAATCAGGGCAATGATGACCTGATTGAACAGCGGCAGATCCACCAGCTGGCGGCACTGATCTGCAAAACTGCGCTTCGCTGCTACTGAGACTTCATTCATCGGGAAAACATCTTCCAATGGTTAAACAGTAAAAGGTTATTCGCCGGTGGCGATGGCCACGGCGCGGAACAGTGCCCGCGCCTTGTTCATGGTTTCATCCCACTCGGACTGCGGATCGGAATCCGCCACTAGGCCGGCACCGGCCTGCACATAAATTTTCTCGTCCTTGATCACCGCGGTGCGGATTGCAATGGCGGTGTCCATATTGCCGTTCCACGCCAGGTAACCCACGGCGCCGCCATAGACACCGCGCTTTTCCGGTTCCAGCTCGTCGATGATTTCCATCGCGCGGATTTTCGGCGCGCCGGACAAGGTTCCCGCGGGGTGCGCCGCGCGCAGGGCGTCGATACCGGTCAATCCGGGTTTGATCCTGCCGGTGACGTTGGACACGATGTGCATCACGTGGGAGTAGCGCTCCACCACCATCTTTTCTGTCACCTGCACCGACCCCGTTTCCGCCACCCGGCCCACGTCGTTGCGACCGAGATCGATCAGCATCAGGTGCTCGGCGATCTCCTTCGGATCCGCCAACAGATCCTGCTCCAGCGCCAGGTCCTGCTCCTCGGTTTCACCGCGGCGGCGGGTGCCGGCGATCGGGCGCACGGTCATGTCGCCGTCTTCCAGGTGCACAAGGATCTCCGGGCTGGAGCCCACCACCTGGTGGTCGCCGAGATCGAGGAAGTACATATACGGCGAGGGGTTGAGACTGCGCAGGGCGCGGTAGAGATTCAGCGGCGGGACCTTGAACGGCGCCGACAAGCGCTGCGACGGCACCACCTGCATGACGTCACCGGCGAGGATGTACTCCTTTACCTTGTGTACGCCCTGCTTGAACGCCTCTTCGCCAAAGTGGGAGGTGAACTCTTCCTCGGCGGTGTGGTTGCCGTCAATTCCCAACGGGTCGACGCTCGCCAACGGCTGCGATAGCTGTCCCACCAGCTCGTCGAGGCGACGCTGGGCCTGTTCCAGCGCGTCTTCCTGTTCCGGGTTCGCATGCACGATAAAAATCACCGCACCGGCGAGGTTGTCGAACACCACCAGCTCATCGCTGACCATCAGCAATATGTCTGGCGTGCCGAGGGTATCGGGCGGGCAGCTTTTGGCGAGTTTCGGCTCCACATAGCGCACGCAGTCATAGCCAAAATAACCGACGAGACCGCCATTGAAACGCGGTAGCCCTTCGATTTCCGGCACCTTGTAACGCCCCTGGAATTCCTCCACAAACGCCAGTGGATCCTCCACCTGTTTCTGCTCGACGACCTTGCCGTCGACCTCGACACTGACTTCATGGCCCATGGCCCGCAACACGGTGCGTGCGGGCAGGCCGATGATGGAATAGCGACCCCACTTTTCCCCACCCTGCACGGATTCCAGCAGGTAGCTGTAGCGACCACCGTCACGGGCGGCGAGCTTCATGTAGGTAGTGAGTGGGGTTTCGATGTCTGCCAGTACACGGCGGACCAGTGGTATGCGGTTGTATCCTGCAGACGCAAGTTGGGCGTATTCGCTGGGGGTCATGGCGACTCCGGTCTGTGCAATGCTTTGTTTCTTGTTTTGGGGCCTGGATTTCGCATCTGTTGTGGAATCCTACCCGCGGGAAAGGCGCCCGTCGGACCCCTTGGGTCTTCAGGCTTCAGCGGATCAGTGGCGCCATCGCCAGCTGTTGATGAGGTGGGCAGTGCAGTTCAATGTCAGAATCTCGCAGCGTCGAGTTGCTTCCCTGTATTCGGCCAGCAAGTGTACAAATCTCTGGTAGAGGCGGCAAGCTCAAGATTTTGTTGCTCGATTGCGGCTCTTTTCGGTCCTTTATGACCGAATGAACGAGAGTGGCGCCGGAGCGCCACTTCTTGAGAAAGAACCTCAGGCCTGCGCCAACTCCGCGCGCATCGCCTTGATCACTTCAGCATAGTCATCCGCATTGAAGATCGCGGAACCGGCAACGAAGCTGTCGGCGCCCGCTTTGGCGATCTCGCGAATGTTGTCCTTGGTCACGCCGCCGTCGATTTCGAGGCGGATGTCGAGGCCCGAGTCGTCGATGAGTTTGCGCGCTTCGGTGAGCTTGCCGAGGGTGGCGGGGATGAATTTCTGGCCACCGAAGCCGGGGTTTACAGACATGAGCAGGATCATGTCGAGTTTATCCAGCAGGTATTTGGCGGCGTCGAGACTTGATGCCGGGTTGAATACGAGGCCGGCCTTGCAGCCGAGGGACTGGATCAGTTGCAGGGAGCGGTCGACGTGCTTGCTCGCTTCCGGGTGGAAGGTGATGTAGGTGGCACCGGCGTCGGCGAACATACGGATCATGTCGTCGACGGGCTC
>NZ_DATCMV010000076.1:0-10046 GCF_036563125.1 Microbulbifer sp. | reverse complement strand
ACGCTCCTGAAAACCCGCACCCGGCACTTTGCCTTCGCTTCGAAGTTTTTTACTACGTTAGTAAGGCTCAAATTTTGAGTCGGAGAAATTCATGTCCGAACTGAAAACCGATGCATTCTGGATGCCCTTTACCCCCAACCGTTCCTACAAGGCGGCGCCGCGTATTGTCGAGCGTGCAGAGGGTATTTATTTATTTGAGAAATCCGGTCGCAAGATCATCGATGCCACTGCCGGCCTGTGGTGTTCCAATGCGGGTCACTGCCGGCGGGAAATCGCCGAGGCGATTCACCAGCAGGCGCTGAAGCTGGATTACAGCTCCATTTTCAATTTCGGCCACGAGCTGAGTTTTGAGTATTCCGAGCGCCTGGTGCAGTACACGCCAGATGGCCTGAACCGGGTGTTCTTCGGTAACTCCGGTTCCGAGGCGGTGGAGTCGGCGCTGAAGATTGCGCTGCAGTACCAGCGCGCGCGCGGTAAGGGCACCCGCACCATGTTTATCGGCCGCGAGAAGGGTTACCACGGGGTGAACTTCGGTGGTATTTCCGTGGGCGGTATTCCGACCAATTACCAGGCGTTCGGCCAGCCGGTGAAGTCCAACCATATGCGCCACACCCTGGATATCGCGCGCAATGCGTTCAGCAAGGGCCTGCCGGAGCACGGCGTCGAACTGGCGGAAGATCTTGAGCGTCTGGTTGCCTTCCACGGCGCGGACCAGATTGCGGCGGTGATTGTGGAGCCGTTCTCCGGTGCCGGCGGTGTGGTGCTGCCGCCACAGGGTTACCTCAAGCGTCTGCGCGAGATCTGTGACAAGCACGATCTGCTGCTGATTTTCGACGAGGTGATTTCCGGCTGGGGCCGCACCGGTTCGCCGTTTGCCTCCCAGGAATTCGGGGTGACACCGGACATGATCACTTCTGCCAAGGGCATCACCAATGCGACGGTGCCACTGGGTGCGGTGTTTGTGAGCGACAAGATTTACAACACCGTGATGGATGCCGCGGCGGAAGGCATGGTGGAATTTTTCCACGGTTACACCTACTCCGCACACCCGGTGGCGTGTGCCGCGGGTATGGCGACGCTGGATATCTACGATCGCGAGGGCCTGTTGACCCGCGCTGCCGGCGATATCGGCAAGCACTGGGAAAACGCGCTGCACAGCCTGGCGGATCTCGACAATGTGATCGACGTGCGCAATTACGGTCTTGTGGGTGCGATCGAGCTGCGCGCGCCGGAAAATCTCAAGGGCAAGTTCGGAGCCAAGGCGTCGGCGTTGGCTTGGGAGGCGGGAGTGATGGCGCGGGGTATTGGCGATGCGCTGTGTATGTCGCCGCCGCTGATTATCGAGGCCCATGAAATTGACGATATCGTCAGCAAGTTGCGCGAGGTGATTTCCGCGCTGGCATAACCTCGTTATGTGCAGCTGACCGATTAGCCGGGCACATAAAAATGGATCCGGCTAATTGGTCACTGTTTCGCTATATACGGCAGCTACACACCGTGTGGATGCCGGGTGGATGGGGAGTCTGCCGGCTCGAGACTAGAATTTTTGGGTAGTCGGCCGAATCAGCACAAAGTGCGGAACCGTCGAGGTTTGGGCGCTGTGCTGTGTTCGCCACTCAGTATGGGAGGGTGGCGCCTCCGGCTACCGTGGCGCGCGCGGTCCCGGCCGCCTAGTCTTAAGGTGGTGGGGCCGTGCGTAGCTGTTTCTGTGGATCAGTAAATACTGAACCGAAGGTGTGGGGGTGATGTGCAGTGTGCCGCTTGGTGCATACGGCTGAGGTTTCCCTATGCCCGGACGTTCAGGACTTCTTTTGGTTGTGCGTGGCAGCTGTCCCTGCGCGCGCTCTCTCTCCTCACTCCTGCTTTTCTCCTGCATTGCCGCCAGCAGCGTGAGCGCGCAGACGTATTCCCAGAATTCTCCCCCACCAGATCAATCCAGCGGCGCGGCGGAGGAGGATTACTGGCGTGATCCGGACCGCCAGCGGCAGTTACCCGCCGACGCCAGGCAGCTGACCCTGAGTGGCAATATCTACTACTACTCGGGTGGGTATTTCTACCGCAAGGAGGCGGACGGCTATCTGCGAGTGGAGCCGCCGCTGGGTGCCGAGCTATCGTTCCTTCCCCACCGCAGCCAGGGTTTTGAAATCGATGGCCAGCGCTTTTTCCTGAGTGGCACCGGTACTTTCTACCGCTACGAGCCCCGCCGCGGCAGTTATATCGTTACCACGCCTCCCTATGAATGGCGCCGCTACTACAACGGCGACATCGTAGGTGCCTACGAGGAGCGTCTCTACGGTTACCCCGACGAGAACCTGGACGACCTGCGCGACCGCTCCGGAATTCCCCGTGCCTATCCGCCCGGAGCCCTCGATCCTGACGGCAGGGGCGAGGAGGGGATTCCGCTGTATGAGGCGGAGGGATACCGCGATCCCCGTCGCCGCGAAATAAGACCCTACGCCAACGTCAGGCCCCCGTACGACTGGAGCAGCGGGGAGCGCTACGACAACCGCGCGCTTGCCGAGTCCGCCTGCCGCCAGGGCGCATCTGATGCGGCGCGCCGCGGCAGCAGCCTGGAAGACCAGCGCCAGCGGATTTATCAGCGGGAATACCGCGACTGTATCCAGCGCTACGACCGCCGCCGCTGAGAATCGGCACTGCTCATCTACACTGAATTCAATACGGTGATTGCGCGCCTGCCGGCATTCGGTGCGCCTGTAATTGCCGCCACCGTATAGCAGGAATACCGATGTACAGGGACAGTCACGGGCATGGACGTTTTTAGCGCCTGTTCTCCGCGCCAGCCACGGCAATGGTTCGCCTTGACTGCCGCGCGGCAGTGGTTGCTGTGCCTCGCCGCAATCTTGTGGTTGCTGCCGGTGATCGCCGCGGCGCAACTCCCCTCTACCAAGCCGAAGGAATTCTCCCCGGTCATCCCGAACTTCGATGAACTGGCTGCAGACTGGTGGACCCAGTGGCCCGACGCTACCCAGGAACAACGCGAGCAGTGGCTGCAGGAGCTGGAAAAGGCCTGGCTGGAGTGGAGCCCGTCCATTCCCGAAGACGCGGACCTGGGCAAGAGGGTCGGCGAGGTCAAGCTGCGCTTCAGTGGCATTCGCAAGACCTGGCAGAAGCGCGCGGAGCTGAAGAAGGTCGGCGTACTGCCGGAGGTCAAGTTCCCCAGCAATCCCAACGTGCTGCAATGGGCACTGTCCGATGCCGCGGTGGCGCGCGGACAGCAGCGCTTCGAAGGCCTGCGGCTCGAGAAGTCGCAGATGGATGAGAGTGTCGCGCAGTCGTTAAGCCGTATGCGGGAGCGTGTGGTTGCGTTGCGCGACAGGAACCGTGCGGACCCGAAATACCTTGAAGCGACTGTGGATGTCTTTCTCGCCCAGCTGACCCATTTGCAGACACTCGAGGAGCAGCGGTTGCTGCAGGAACAGCTCACCGCCTGGCAGGAGGAGTTGACCTTTGCCCGCGCGGAACTGGAGCGCATGCTGAAGGAACTGCATTACAGCGCCGCGGCGTCGAAAAAGCTTTCCGCGGCACGCACCCAGGAAAAATCCAGCCTGGAAGATCTGGCGCGGGAGCGCAGCGATTCCCAGAACCTGATCTTCGAGAGCTCCGACGCCGCCGTCACCATGGAGCAGCAGATCAGGATGATGAACTTCAGCGTGGCGGCGCTGGAGAATCGCCTGCAGTTACGCAAGCAGGAACTGCTGCTGGCCATGAACAGTGTCTTGAACGAAACCGAGGGCGAAGAGCAGAAGCTGTCCCTCAGCAAGGATCTGGTGGCCAATGCGGAGACGGTAAAAAATAATCTCTCGCGCCAGCTCAATGTGCGCCAGCGCCAGATCGGTGCCTGGGTGGGGGAGGACTCCAGGGCAATGACCAAGTGGTGGCGCGAGTTTGAAAAGGTCGCCAGCGGCCTCGGCCGCGTCGGAGACCTGATCGACGATGTAAAGCGCTACGAAACTGCCCAGCTGTTCGTGTACCAGCGGCAGCAGGGCTGGTGGAAAACACTCGGTGAGCGCGCCCTGCACCAGTTCCAGGACCTGCGCGCCAGCTGGCGTAAGCTGGCGAACTACGAGTTGTTTGCCATCAGCGGCCAGCCCATCCGCCTTAAGGATATTGCGCAAATTATCCTGGTGATTCTCGGTGCCTGGGCGTGTTCGCGGTTACTGAACTGGATCTTGAAGCGCATGGTGCGCAAAAACCGCACCAGCGAGCAGGGTGCCTATACCCTGTGGCGAATCCTGAATTACTGCATCGTCCTGATCACCATCATTATCATCCTCACCATGGTGGGGTTGGACACCTCCAAGCTCACGCTGATTGCCGGTGCCCTGTCGGTGGGTATCGGTTTCGGCATGCAGGCGATATTTTCCAACTTCATCTCCGGCATCATCCTGCTGTTCGAGCAACCGCTTCGGGTAGGCGACCTGGTGGAACTGGAGTCCGGGGTGTTCGGGCGCATCCGCGATATCAACGTGCGTTCCACCCGCATCACCACCCGCGACAATGTGGATATCCTGGTGCCGAATTCCGAGTTCGTCACCGGGCGTGTCACCAACCACACACTGGACGATCCGGTGCGGCGCATTCACGTGATGTTTGGTGTGGCCTACGGCACCGATCCGGAAGTCGTGCGCGAGGCGGCCATGGCGGCGGCGGAGCGGGTGCCGGTCACCTTTACCAACTGGCAGCGCAAGACCGAGGTATGGCTCACCGGCTTCGGCGACAGCTCGCTGGATTTCAAGCTGGTGGTGTGGGTGAACAGCAATGCCGTGTCCTCCCTTGGGGACCTCACCGCGCTCTACAACATCGAGCTGCTGCGGGAGTTCAACCAGCGCGATATCGAGATTCCCTTCCCGCAGCGGGACCTGCATGTGCGCAGCTGGGGGCCGCACACCCCGGGAGTGACCGCAATGCCGGGGAGTGGGCACGATACGACGAAGTCCCAGGCACCGCGACGCGGCTCCGGTGGTGTAGAGGATTGGCCGGATGCGGCAGGGGGGGGCGATCGCGAAGGTGGTAACGATGACGGTGGCGAGGACGGAAATGGTTCCGCCAGTCACTAATCTGGCCACGCACGCGTCTCTGGCGCCTTTTTCTTGATTTCCGTCAAGGTGGTGGCGCTGCGGACTAGCCTTATTGCGCAGTCCCTGTATTCTGAACCGTCTGATCTCTAAACCGCCAACCAAACCGCAGGTCCGCTCTTGCTCATCATCCCCATCCAGAACAAACCCGACTGGCGCCGACCGCCGCTGGTGTGTTTTGCCCTGGTTCTCGTCAATCTGCTGGTGTTCGTGCTTTATCAAAGCGGCGACGAAGCGCGCTGGCAGTCGGCGGAGGAGTACTACTTTTCCAGCGAGCTGCCGGCCCTGGAAGAGGCGCGCTTCTACGAGTATGTGGACACAGAAAAGCCGGAATGGCGCACCTTGGCGCAGGGCGCGGGGGAGGAATTCATCTACGAGCAGTTGCTGTGGAGCCGCGAGTTCCACCACTGGCTGCTGGCGCGGCTGGAAGCGGAGGGGCAGCCGCAGTGGCTGCAGCAGCGGCAGGAGTTCGCCGAGCTGCGCGATAGCCTGTCGAACTTTGCCTATGGGCTGACGCCGGCGAACCCCACGCTCAAGGGGCTGTTCGGGCATATGTTCCTGCATGGCGGCTGGGATCACCTGCTGGGGAACATGGTATTTCTGTTGCTGTTCGGCCTGTCGGTGGAGCTCGCCCTCGGCGCCGCTTGGTTTATCGGGCTCTACCTGTTCGGCGGGCTCGCCGCCGCAGCCCTGCACATGGGGGTGGAAGCGGGCAGCCTGATGCCGGTGATCGGCGCTTCCGGCGCGGTGTCGGCGGTGATGGGCATGTTTGTGGCGGTGTACGGCATCCGCCGGCTGCGCTTTTTCTATACCCTGGGGTTTGCCTTTGGCGAGTTCACTGCACCGGCGCTGTTGGTACTGCCACTGTGGCTCGGCAAGGAAGTGTTCGGCTACTTCTTCGGCAGCGACAACATCGCCTACTGGGCCCACTTCGGCGGTTTGGTGGCGGGCTTCGCCTGTACCTTGCTGTTGATCCGCCTGCGCCCGAGCCGTGAGATCCACGTGGAAGAGGATCTGCCACCCACACCGGCACAAATGGCGCTCGCGCGTATTGAATCCCTGCAGAACAGCGGCAAGCTGCTGGAGGCCAGCCAGGCTGCCGCCAGTGCCCAGCGCCAGCACCCCGAATCCCTGCCACTGATCTACAAGTCCATTGAGCTTACCGCGCTGGCGCCGGAGAGCGAGGCCCACCACCGCGCCTGGCTGGCACTGTTCGCGCTGGCCAAACAGCCGGGGCAGGATTTTGCACCGGTGGCAAAGGGGATCGAGGAGTACCTGCAGAAGGTGAAGGTGCCGCGGGCGCTGAATCTGGGCGTGTGCCTGGTGCTCGCCCAGCGGGCGGCGGCGGAAAAACGCTGGGAATTGGTGGAAACCCTGCTGCTGCGCCTGCAGGAAAAGGCGTATCGCCACCCACTGATGGCGCGCCTCGCCAACGGGCTGGTGGAGCACTACCGCCGCTGCGGCGACGAGGAACGGGCGCGCAGGGCGCTCGACTTTGCCCGCACCCTGCAGCCCACTGCGGTTTAATAGTTATATCCGTATCAGGTTTTTTACCCGGCCTATCGCACTGGTGCCGGTTGCCCCCGCTGCTCCGCGGCGAGAATCCCCTGCAGCTGGCGCACTTCACCGATCACCGCACTGTTGGGGAATTTCTTTTCCACAAACGCCAGCAGCTTGCGGCTGTTGTCGGTGCGGTTGAACCCGTCCATATAGATCTTCGCCAGCAGCAAATAGGCGCTGTCGAGCCGTGTGTAGTTCGGGTCTTCCTTGTGCAGGTTGTTCACCAGTGCCAGCGCAGGTTTGAACTGGCGCTGGCGGTAGAGCGCCTCGGCAAGCTGGTGGCGCAACAGGGATTTGTCGATGGCAGGGGTGCCCACCGCATTAGAAGTGGCAAGGTACAGCTCCGCGGCCTTGTGCCCTTGGTTCAGCTTGATGAACCGCTCCAGCAGGTGTGGCCCCAGTTCACGCAGTGCTTTGCGGTCGTCGATGGCGAGTAGCAGGCGGAAATAGCGCTCGTTCAGCGCGATATCGTCCGGTTGCTGGCGCAGCACATTCACCAGGGTCTTGCGCGCCTCCTCGCCACGGCCTTCGCGCAGCAGGATACTCGCGTCCGCCAGTGCCTTGCGGCGGTCGAACTCGCGCTCCTCCATGAACTCATCGTCGGCCACCTGCGCAATCACACCCAGCTTCTGCTGCCGGGTCAGGCAGATGTAGCCCATCATGGCGCTGGTGACGATGGAGAAGTAACTGGTGACAAAAGCCAGCAGCGGCAGCAGCATCCAGGCGGGCAACTTCCCGGCAACTACCGGCAACAGGTAGGCGGGCGCCGCGGATACCGCACTGGTGGAGAGCCACAGCAGCCAGTAGGGCCAGCCAATAATCAGGGTGAACTGCAGCAGCTTGAGCGGATTTACCGCCGCGCGCATGCTGTGCTCCAGCGCCAGTACGATCATCGCTGCCGGTGCCAGCAGCGACAGCACAATGGAATATACCTGCACCGCACCTTCACCCAACCCGGCAAACAGCATGCCGACACCGCCGGCTACCAGGATCATGCCGATCACCTTGACGAAAATGGCCGCACTGCGACCGTCCTGGGCGTCGCCAAAGGTGGGCGCCTCGAGCTGGCCGCCGGCGAGTTTTTCGATTACCAGCAGGTTGTAGCGGATCACCACTGCGAGCATCGCCACCAGCACAAAAATCGACAGCCAGCCCAAGCCGGTCATGGCGATGGCAGCCACCGCACAAATGGCGGAAACCATCAGCGGCCCACCGGAGAGTGCGTAGCGGAAATAGAACGGGGCCATCTGCCAGAAGGGACGGGCCTTGTTGCTCGCGCCCACGTTATTCAAACGCTGGTTGCACAGCACGCACTTGGGGGTGGATTTGTAATAGTTATCCACAGAGCCGGGGACACATTCGCCGCAGTATTCCTTGCTGCAGCCGGAGCATTGCCAGATGGCATCCGCACCGGAGTGGTAGTGGCAGGCGTTGCCCATGTTCTACATCCTTGTCGTTATTTTCAGCTCACGCAGTGTATCGGCACACCTGCGCCGTGCGCAAACCGGTACTTGCAGGCTGCTAGACTGACCCAATATTGTGTTGCTGAGCCGCAAGCGGCGTATTTCTATTACTCGGGCAACCGGATTCGATCAATTCAAGGTGTACAGATGACAACAGCGATGCAGGTAAAGCTGGAAACCACAGCGGCGGCGGAACACTGGGGCAAGAATGCCCTGTTGAGCTTCAACGACAGCGAAGCCCGGATTCACGCCACCGAGGCCACCGGCGGCAAACTGGTCGCGGTGCAGCGCGGCGCGCGCCGCCTGGATGGCATGGGCGTAATCTCAGTGGCTTTGGCTGGGGATAACTGGGACCTGGAGAGCCGCTGGGCCTTCTGGGCGGGTTACTACAACCCCAATCGCAAGAGCACCCTGGACTGGGGTGTTGGCGACGGCGATGAATTGAAGGAGCTGGAAGCGCGCAAGGCGGCCAGCCTGTGGGTGCGTGAAATCACCAACGGTACCCCGGAGAATGTGTTCCCGCGCGCGCTTGCGGAAAGCGCTGCGGATATGTTGCAAAAGCTTGCTCCCTACGCGGTTGAATACCGGATCCTCTCCGGCGATGAGCTGGTCGAGGAAGGCTTTATGGGTATCCACAACGTCGGCCGCGGCAGTGTGCGCGGCGGTGCCATGCTGCAGCTGGACTACAACCCGACCGGTAAAGACGATGCCCCGGTGGATATCTGTCTGGTGGGCAAGGGCATCACCTTCGACTCCGGCGGCTACAGCATCAAACCCTCCGGGGGCATGGCCCACATGAAATCGGATATGGGCGGCGCGGCGATGGTCACCGGCGGCCTGGCCCTCGCCATTGCGCGCGGACTGAAAAAGCGTGTGAAGTTGTATCTCTGCTGTGCGGAAAACCTGGTTTCCGGCAATGCGTTCAAGCTCGGCGATATCATCCGCTATAAAAACGGCGTGACCGCGGAAATTCTGAATACCGATGCGGAAGGGCGCCTGGTACTGGCGGACGGTCTGATCGCCGCGAGCGAGCAGAACCCGCGTTACATTCTCGATGCTGCAACCCTTACCGGTGCGGCGAAAATGGCGGTGGGCCGGGACTACAACTCGGTGATGAGTTTCGAGGACGAGATGGCAGAGAAAGTGCTGTCTGCGGCCAAACTGGAAAACGAAAAAGCCTGGCGTCTGCCGCTGGAAAAATTCCATCTGGAGCAGATTCCCTCCGGCTTTGCGGAGATTGCTAATATCGGTGTGGATGGCAGCCCAGGCGCTTCCACCGCGGCGGCGTTCCTCGCCAAGTTTGTGCGCGATGACGGGCGCGGCTGGGTGCACATCGATCTTTCCGGTTCTTATCTGCCGGCGCCGAATGATCAGTGGGCGCAGGGGGCCAAGGGGCACGGCGTTCGCACCATCGCTCGGTTCTTGCTCGACAACTGATTTGGATTTTGTGGCAACCACTTAGCTGAACTGGTGGCGGCGGAGTACCGGGGATCTGTTTTCAAAACCGGGCTAGGCGCCCCCCTTAAATACATCCATGTACGCTGCGTCGGCGACGTCCCTGTCGCCGACGCTTTTGAAAACAAATCCCCGCCACCTCGCCTTCGCTTTGAATTTTTCTACTTCGTAAGCTGCTCGATTAATCTTGCTTTGCAGGAGCCTTGCTTAACAGCACAAGAACCAGAGTAGCCAAAGGACCGAAAATCAAGCTAAGTATCCACCAGATAAGTCCACTGCGATTTTTGCCCTGAGCCAAGCCGGCATTAATCAGCGATAGCGTACCCCAACCTACCAGCCACTCCCGCGACTGAATCATTACTTGATACTCGTCCAAACGAATTCCCTCGCTGCTCAATAAAACTCAAATATCCGAATCGAAGGTGGAGTGCCGGGGATCTGTTTTCAAAAGCGTCGGCGACAGGGACGTCGC
>NZ_DATCMV010000005.1:0-11077 GCF_036563125.1 Microbulbifer sp. | reverse complement strand
CTATTACTGAGCGCGCCGGTGGGATCGTTGATGGTGCGGAATTTCAGCTGGTGCTTTTGCTGGTAAGTGACCACTTCCTCGGCGCTGCCCGATTGCAGGGCGATGGTGATCACCTGATGTTTTTCTGAGAGATCCGATATCGCCGGGGACACCGCGCGGCAATAGCCGCACCAGGTGGCCCAGAAGTAGATCAGTACCGGGCCGTCTTCGGCCATGGCCTGCAGGTTTAGCGGCTGACCCTCAATATCCGTTGCCGTCAGCTCTGGAGCTATTCCCTTCGGCATGTTTCGGCTGTGGTACCAGGACACGGCACTGACGACCACGGCGGCGAGCAGCAAAAATTTCGCCAGCGACCACAGCCACTTCACCCTACCACCTCGTCATTCAGTTTCTTCAGATCCACCACTTCAATCTCGCCATTTACATAGCGCCACTGCAGATTGAATCCACAAAGTGCCATGCCGTAAATGCGTTCCGGGTCCGGCTGCTGGTAGGCGGGCTTGGGGTCCTGGGCCAGTACCTGATTGATCAATGCCGGCAGGTCGGTACCCCAGTCGTCGCGGTAACTTTGTGCCTGCACCAGGATTTCTTCGGGGATATTTACGGCGATGGATTCCGGTGCTGCTTCGGCGAGTTCACTCCGGGCCTCAAGCACCGAATCCGCGTAGGGAATATAGGGTTTGATATCGAGAATGGGTGTGCCATCGAGCAGGTCGGCGCCGGCGACGATCAGTTCCACCTTGGGGGTCATGCGCACTTCGATCAGGCGCACCACCGACAGGCCGATATTGTTGGGGCGAAACGGCGAGCGGGTGGCGAAGACGCCGAGTTTTTTATTGCCGCCGAGACGGGGCGGGCGCACTTTGGCGGACCACTGGCCAGCCACTTCGTGAAATACCCAGGTAAGCCAGAGGTGGCTGTGTTGCTCCAGGCCTACCACTGCTTCCGGGTCGCCAAACGGTGGTAACAGCTCGATGGAAGCGCGGCTGGCATCCGCCAGCAGCGGCTGACGGGGGATGCCGAATTTCTCTTTAAAGCAGGAGTGGGTGACGGCAATGGGCTCGATCTTCAATGGCTACCCTTGCCTATTCCGCCCATACACATGTATTTGATTTCCAGGTAGTCGTCGATGCCGTATTTGGAACCCTCGCGGCCGCTGCCGGATTCCTTGATACCGCCAAAGGGGGCCATCTCATTGGAGATGATGCCCTCGTTAATCCCAACCATGCCGTATTCCAACCCTTCCGCCACCCGCCAGATACGGCCGATATCGCGGGCATAGAAATAGGAGGCGAGGCCGAATTCGGTATCGTTGGCCATGCGGATGGCTTCTTCCTCGGTGTCGAATTTGAACAGGGGTGCCACCGGACCGAAGATCTCTTCCTTGAACAGGCGCATGGTGTCGTTTACGTCTGCCAGTACCGTGGGGGTAAAGAAGCACTCACCAAGGTCGCTGGGGCCGCCCTCGCTCAAGGCCTTGGCGCCCTTGCCTATCGCATCTTCCACCAGTGCTTTTACATCGGCGACCGCACCGGTATTGATCATGGGACCGACTTCGGTACCCGCATCAAAACCGTTGCCGACTTTCAGCGCTTTTACCGCGGCGGTAAATTTTTGCGAGAACTCCTCAAAGACGCCCGCCTGCACCAGAATGCGGTTGGCGCATACACAGGTCTGACCGGCATTGCGGTATTTGCAGATGATGGCGCCTTTCACCGCCGCATCGATATCTGCATCGTCGAACACGATAAACGGCGCGTTGCCGCCGAGTTCCATCGAGGTTTTCTTCACGGTACCGGCGCACTGGGCCTGCAGCTGTTTACCCACGGCAGTGGAGCCGGTGAAGGTGAATTTGCGCACCAGCGGGTTGGTGGTCATCTCGCTGCCGATTTCCCGTGAGCTTTTACCCACCACTACGTTGAATACGCCCTTGGGCACGCCAGCCTTTTCCGCCAGTACTGCGAGCGCCAGGGCGGAGAGCGGGGTTTCCGATGCGGGTTTGGATATGAAGGTACAGCCGGCGGCCAAAGCCGGGGCGACCTTGCGCGCAATCATGGCACTGGGGAAATTCCACGGGGTGATGGAGGCGGTAACACCCACGGGCTGCTTGATAACAACGATGCGTTTGTCTTTGGACGGCGGAGCAATTACGTCACCGTAGGCGCGCTTGGCTTCTTCCGCAAACCACTCGAGATAGTTGGCGCCGTAGACAATTTCGGTTTTGGCTTCACTGAGGGGTTTGCCCTGCTCGGCGGTGAGAATCGCAGCGAGGTCGTCGACGTTGTCGATGATGAGGTTGTACCAGTCCCGCAGGATTTTCGCGCGTTCCTTGACGGTGCGATCGCGCCAGGCGGGCCAGGCTTTGTCAGCAGCTTCAATAGCGCGGCGAGTCTCGTCGGCGCCGCAGCTTGCAATGGTGGCGATGACTTCGCCGGTGGCAGGATTGGTAACGTTGAGAGTATTGCCGCTGTCGGCATCCACCCACTCGCCGTCTATATAGGACTGTTTGCGCAGCAGGTCGGGGCTATTCAGATTAAGCATGGGTGCAGCTCTCCTTAACTTATTTCCTTTACCGTTTTCCATTTCATATTCGCCTGCATAAAGGCTTATACGATGCAGAATAAAGGCGATCAATTGCCGGCAAGTTTAGCTTTGCCCCCAATTGATCGCCTTTACTTCACGGGTATTGCGCCGCCCCGCGCAAATCCGTTCCCTACTTTTTCTTTTTCACAAACTTCATCAGACGGCGCTTGCGGGCTTTCTGCCGTTCGGTGAGTTTGTTTTTCTTGCCCTCGTAGGGGTTTTTACCGGTGCGGAATTCGATCTTCACCGGGGTACCGTGCAGTTCCAGTGCCTGACGGAAGGTCTTTTCCAGGTAGCGCACATAGTGGCCCGGCACTTCGTCGGTCTGGTTGCCGTGGATCACGATGATCGGCGGGTTCTTGCCACCGGCGTGGGCGTAGCGCAGTTTGATACGGTTGCCGTTCACCAGCGGTGGTTGGTGCTCACTGACCGCCCACTGCAGAATCCGCGTGAGGTGGTTGGTGGAGAGCTTGTCCGTTGCCGACTGGTACGCGGCCTCGATGGACTGATACAGGTTGCCGACACCGGTGCCGTGCAGTGCGGAGATAAAGTGAATATCCGCAAAGTCCACAAAACGCAGGCGGCGCTCCAGTTCGATCTTGATAAAGTCGCGGTGATCCTGGTCGAGGCCGTCCCATTTGTTCAGCGCTACCACCAGCGCGCGGCCGGCCTGGATCACGCTACCCATCAGGTGCAGGTCCTGGTCGACGAGGCCTTCACTGGCATCGATCACCAGTACCACCACGTTGGAATCTTCCACCGCCTGCAGGGTTTTGACGATGGAGAATTTCTCCACCGATTCCTTGACGTTTTTGCGGCGGCGAATACCCGCGGTGTCGATGATGGTGTATGGCTTGTCGTCGCGGGTGTAATTGATATACACGCTGTCGCGGGTGGTGCCGGGCTGGTCGAAGACCACCACGCGGTCCTCACCCAGCAGGCGGTTCACCAGGGTGGACTTGCCCACGTTGGGGCGGCCGACGATACCAATCTTGATGCCTTTGGCTTCTTCCTGTTCTTCCTCTTCCTCCGGTGCCGGCAGGCCTTCGATCAGGCGCTCCATCAGTGTGCGCACGCCGCGACCATGGGTGGCGGTGGTGGGAAAAAGTTCGCCGATACCGAGTTCATAGAACGGCGACAGCGCGATGTCCGGGTTTACCCCGTCCACCTTGTTGGCGACGAGGATGGTGGGCTTGGAGCGCACACGCAGGCGCTCGGCGATCATTTCATCCGCCGGGGTAAGGCCCGCGCGACAGTCCACCATAAACAGGACAAAGTCCGCCTCTTCGATGGCCTGCATGGATTGCTGGGCCATGGCGGCATCGATGCCCTCTTCCCCGCCACTGATACCACCGGTATCGACGAGGATCATTTTGCGACCTTCAAACTCCGCTTCACCGTATTTGCGGTCGCGGGTGAGGCCCGCGTAGTTCGCCACCAGCGCGTCGCGGGTTTTGGTGAGGCGGTTAAACAGGGTGGATTTGCCCACATTGGGGCGCCCGACCAGGGCGATTACAGGCAACATAATTCGGGTCTACGTAAAGCAAAAATGGTTTTGCCAGAAATAGGAACGCCCGCGAAATCGCGGGCGGTCCAGGTTCGCCTGCGAACAGGCTCCTACAGCAGGGTTATGACACCCTGAATTTTCGATCAGCGCTCCAGGCGCAGTGCGACCAGTTCGCCGTCGTCAGACAGCGCAAACAACAGGTCGCCATCCGCCAGCAGCGGAATTCGCACCGGGTCGCGGTCGATCCGGGTACGGCCCACGAAGTGACCGGTGTTCGGGTCCAGCGCGTGGAGGTATCCGTCCAGGTCGCCAACCACCACCACATCGTCAAAGTAGGCCGGGCCACTCAGTTCGCGGCGCAACAGTTCGTTGTTGCTCCACTGGATCTGCCCATTACCCACATTGTAGGCGTGGACGCTGCCGTCGGCGCCGCTCAGGAATACCTGGCCGGCGCCCACGGTCACACTGTGGTTAGTTGATGCGTCGCGCGCCCACAGGCCGCGACCATCTTCACGGGACAGCGCAACCACGCGGCCCTGATAGCTGGCAGCAAACACCAGCTCACCGCGCACCAGCGGCGCGCCGTCGATATCCACGACGCGCTCGAGTTCCGCGGAACCCTGGGGAATGGCCACGCGCTGTTCCCAGCGCTCGAGGCCGTCGCTGGCGCTGAGCGCAACCAGCTTGCCATTGTCGAGACCGGCGAATACCACACCGGCGGAAATCACCGGGCTCGCGGTACCGCGCAGGGTCAGCACCGGCAACACGGTATTGTGACGCCAGCGCTGTTCACCGGTGCTGGCATCCAGTCCCAGCAGTTTGCCATCGACGGTCTGCACCACCACGACACCTGAGCCAACCGCGGGGGTGGAAACCACCTCGCCGCCCAACTGGGTAGCCCAGCGCTGGCTGCCGTCGTTCAGGTCCAGGGCAACCACACGACCGCGGTAATCTGCGACCACTGCGATACCTAGGCCAACACCGACGCCACCGCTGATGGACTGCTCGATATCCGTGCGCCACACACGCTTGCCGCTGGCGCGGTCAAACGCGTAGACGTCGCCGTCGCTGTTGGCAGCGATCACCTTGCCGTCGATGATGCCGGGTTTCAGCATCGCGTAACGCAGGGCGTCGATATCGCCGATATTGTTCGACCACACTTCACGCAGCCGGACGCTCTCGTGAATTTCCGTCAGTTCAACGGGATCTGTGTCTTCCTTCTCATCGTTGGAAGCACAGGCTCCGAGCACCGCGGCCAGGGCCACGGCGATTATCCGGTTAAGCGCCTTGTGAGTGCCGATCATTGCGCATCCTTCTCCATGTCTGCTTCGGTTGCCTTGTCTGAGTCAGACTCTGACACCGGCTGCTCTTCCTGAGTTTCATTGGTTTCTTCAGTGGCGCCGCCCAGGGTCTCGATCTTCAGGTCGAGCAGGCGGGAAGCGGCGGCCTGTTCCGGCAACATCGCCGCGCGGGCCTGTACGTAAGCGGCGCGAGCGCCGTCCTTATCGCCCTGCTGTATCAGGATGTCACCGCGGGTTTCCGCGAACAGGGCAACGAAAGCGGCGGGCACATCACCCTCGAGCAGTTTCAGCGCTTCACCGGTTTCACCGCGGGCGGCTTTCACTGCCGCCAGACGACGCTTGGCCAGGTACTTCAGTGCGTCTTCGCTGGTGTTATCCAGTGCCCACTGCAGTTGCTTGGACGCCTCTTCCAGGTCGTTCTTCTCTACCGCCAGTGCCGCCAGCTGCAGGGCAGCCTGGGAGGCATAGATGCGGCTGGCAAAATTGTCTTTCAGCTCGCGCGCCAGGGACTGGGCGGTGGTCAGCTGCTTGTTGTCAGGCTGGCCATCGTTCGCGCTCACCGCTGCCACAAATCCCTGGTAGACATTGGAGGCCGCTTCCGCGTCCGCGCGCTGCTTGCCCTGCCACCACTGATAGCCAAAGTAGGCCACCAGCGCCAGTACCACACCGGTGACGATGCCGGTGCCGTTTTCTTTCCACCAGCGCTTGATCGATTCGATCTGTTCTTCTTCGGTTAAATGGTCAGCCATTTCTTATTCGCCTTATTTTGAACGTCTAAATAGGGTAATTATTTGTATCAGGCCTGCAGAATCTTCGGCAGATCTGCCAGCGCTACGGTCTGCTGCTCGGCATCCGCGCGCAGGGATTTGACGGTGACCTGTCCCGCTGCGGCTTCGTCTTCGCCAATGATCAACGCGTACTCCGCGTTGCTCTTGTCGGCCTTTTTCATCTGGCTCTTGAAGCTGCCACCACCGCAGTGGGTCTGCAGCCGCAGCCACGGCAGTTCGGTACGCAGCTGCTCCGCCGCCGCCAGGGCTGCGGATTGTACATCACCTACCGCCACCAGATAGGCGTCTATCTGTTGGTCTAGGGTGTCGGGGAGCACCTCGAGGGTTTCCAGCAACAGCACCAGGCGCTCGACACCGAGACCGAAGCCCACGGCCGGGGTGGACTTGCCGCCCATCTGTTCTACCAGACCATCGTAGCGGCCGCCGGCACACACCGTGCCCTGGGCACCGAGGCTGTCGGTAACCCACTCGAACACGGTCTTGCCGTAGTAGTCGAGGCCGCGCACCAGACGCGGGTTGACCTCGTAGGCCACACCGGCGGCGTCGAGGAAGGCGCGCAGCTGATCGAAGTGCACGCGGGACTCTTCGTCGAGGAAATCCAGCAGGCAGGGCGCATCCGCCAGCAACGCCTGGGTATCCTGGTTTTTGCTGTCGAGAATCCGCAGCGGATTCTTGTCGAGGCGACGCTGACTGTCTTCGTCCAGCTGATCCTTGCGTGCAGACAGGTATTCCACCAGCGCATCGCGGAAGGCGGCGCGGCTCTCGCTGTTGCCGAGGGAATTGAGCTGCAGGGAGACGTGATCGGCCACACCCAGCTGCTTCCACAGACGCGCGGTCATCATCAGGATCTCGGCGTCGATATCCGGACCTTCGATACCGAACACTTCCACCCCAAACTGGTGGAACTGGCGCAGGCGGCCCTTCTGCGGGCGCTCGTAGCGGAACATGGGGCCGAAGTACCAAAGACGCTGGGGCTGGTTCAGCAGGCCGTTCTGGATCGCGGCGCGCACGGTGCCGGCGGTGCCTTCCGGGCGCAGGGTGACGCTGTCGCCGCCCTTGTCGTCGAAGGTGTACATCTCCTTCTCGACGATGTCGGTACCCTCGCCCACAGCGCGGGCAAACAGCTGCGTCGCCTCCAGGATCGGGGTGCGGATCTCGCTGTAGCCGTAGCGGGCGAACAGCTCACTCAGGGTACTTTCCACGTACTGCCACACCGGTGACTGGGTGGGCTGCAGGTCGTTCATGCCGCGGATGGCGCGAAGTTCTTTCAACGGTAGTCCTTAACGTTTTGCTAAACATGGGCGCGCCGAGCATCCGCTCCGCGCCCCAGAATTATTCGGTGGTTTCCCGGGCGATGATGCTCGCTTCCTGTGCCGCCTTGGCCGCAGCCTTTTCACGGATCAGTTTTTCCAGGTCATCCACCAGGTTGTCGTTCTTGAATTTGCGGTCCGGCTGGCCATCGACATAGATCGCATGGCTCGGGGTGCCGCCGGCGAGACCGATATCCGCCTCTTTCGCTTCACCCGGGCCGTTGACGATACAGCCGATCACCGCCACATCCAGTGGTGTGGTGATGTCTTCCAGGCGGGTCTCCAGCTCGTTCATGGTTTTCACCACGTCGAAATTCTGGCGCGAGCAGCTGGGGCAGGCGATAAAGTTGATGCCCTTGGTGCGCAGGCGCAGGCTCTTCAGCAGGTCCCAGCCGACCTTCACTTCTTCTACCGGATCCGCCGCCAGGGATACCCGCAGGGTATCGCCGATGCCGTCCAGCAGCAGCGCGCCGAGGCCGATGGCGGATTTCACCGTACCTGCGCGCAGGCCGCCGGCTTCGGTGATACCGAGGTGCAGCGGCTGCTCGATCTGGGTGGCGAGCTTGCGGTAGGCCGCAGTGGCCATAAAGATGTCAGAGGCCTTTACGCTCACCTTGAAGTTCTGGAAATCCAGGCTGTCGAGGATGTCCACATGGCGCAGGGCGGATTCCACCAGCGCGTCCGGGGTGGGCTCGCCGTATTTCTTCTGCAGGTCTTTTTCCAGGGAGCCGGCGTTGACGCCAATGCGGATCGGGATATTCAGGTCCCGCGCCTTGTCCACCACTGCGCGAATACGGTGTTCGCGGCCGATATTGCCCGGATTGATACGCAGGCAGTCCACACCCAGGTCCGCCACGCGCAGCGCAATGCGGTAGTCAAAGTGGATATCCGCCACCAGCGGCACATTCACCAGCTTCTTGATCTCACCGAACGCCTCGGCGGCGTCCATGGAGGGCACGGAAACCCGCACGATATCCGCACCGGCCTTCTCCAGACGCTGGATCTGGTCCACGGTGGCGGCCACATCGCAGGTTTCGGTATTGGTCATGCTCTGCACGGAAATGGGGGCACCGCCACCGACCGGCACATTGCCCACCATGATCTGGCGTGACACGCGGCGAACTATGGGTGACTCGAACTGCATAACAGAACCTGCGTTGGCTATTGAGCGGGTAATACGAATGACAAAAAACGGGGAGGATTATAGAGAGAATGGGCGCAAACCTACAGAGGCTGCGCCCTCACCAGCAGATCAAGGCAAATTGCGATCAACCACCCACGCTGAGCTTGCGGGTGCGGCGATTGCCGAGGGGGGCACTGTCGACCACTTCACCATTGAAAGTAACCGTCGCCGCCGCCGCGTTACCCAGCATCAAACTGAACGGCGCGCGGCCATCCAGCTCCACACGGGAGCCCGCAGGCTGCAGTTTGGAGATCATCTTGTAGCCGGTGGCATCGGACACCTCCAACCAGGACTCCTCGTCAAAGGAAATCACCAGCCGCTGCGCGGCGGCAGCGCTTTCCGTCGGATTATCGGCTGGCTGGCCATCTGCCTGAGCTTGGCGAGCCTGAAGATCTGCCGGGGGCGCAGCCACCGGCGCCTCAGCCTGCTCTTCAACGGGAGCCTCTTCCGCAGCGGGAGCGACAACAGCGGCGCTCTCGACTGGAGAGTCAGCACCAAAGTCTTCCCCATAGCCGTCGCCCAGGTCACCGGATTCGGCGATCTCAGCATCGGTTTCCAGCGCACCGTCGTCGCTCACACCTTCGCCCGCCAGCTCAGCACCCGCACTGCTGGCCTCTGCGGAAAGCTCACCGGGCTCAGCCTGGGAAAAGTCGACTTCCGCAGACGCCACTGTGGTGTCCGCTTGCGCACCGTAATTCGATACCTTCCCCTGCAGTTCGCTGTCGCCGTCGCCCTGCGTATCCACGCGCACCAGCTGGTTGGCACTGCCGAACTGCTGATCCACCCACCAGTAACCACCGGCGGCGGCAACGGCCAGCACCAACACCAACGGCATGAACAATGAACCGCCCTGCTTTTCCCCACGGCTGGCCATCACGGTACCCACGGGGGTGCGATCAAAAACCTTGGTGGCCTCTGCCGGCACTTGCTGAACAAACACCTCCATCACGGCGGCATTATCCAGCCCCAGCTCCTTGCACAGGTTACGGACATAACCGCGCACGTAGGTGACTCCGGCAAAGCGCTCGAAGGCGTCCTGTTCCAGGGCCTCGAGCTTGTCCGGGGTCATGCACAGGCGGCGCGCCAGTTCGTCACTGGTGAGACCTGCTTGTTCACGGGCCGCCCGGAGAATGGCACCAACGGTGTTCGCCGGCGCCTCAGGAGAAATGGAAACCACTTGGTCTGAAACCTGGTGTGAGATCTGGTTACTGCTGCTCATTTTCGGCCGTCATCTGCTGGTATTTCAGCGTTTCCGCTGAATAGGGAAAGAGATTTTTCAGCGCCAGGGCGTAGCTCCTTTCCTTGTCCCGATTGCCGAAGATTTTTTCAATGCGAATCCCCAGCCATAGGGATTGCGGAATCTGCCGGTTCTTTTCATTGAAACGGTCGAGATACTGTTTTGCCTGGGCGTACTCACCCTTCTCGAATTTGAGCTCTGCCAGCTCCAGCTGGGCCATGGCCATATTCGGGCTGAGCGCGAGCGCCTTCTTGAAGGCTTCCTCGGCAGCATCGTTCTCCTGCAGCCGCAACTCGGCGCGACCGAGGTTGGCGAGCGCGTAGGAGCGGCGGTTGTAGGTGAGATCCTCGGATGCGACCAGGAACTGCGCCTTTGCGTCGCGGTAGCGCTCCTGCTGGTACAGGAAGGCCCCGTAATTCACCCGTGCCATGGAAAACTTGCTGTCGTAGCGCAGCGCTTTTTTGAAGTGGGACTCCGCCACCGCGTTTTCATTGTCAGCCTGATACAACAGAGCCAGACCGTGGTGGGCCTGCGGATCTTTCGGCCCTAGCTTCAAGGCCTGCTGAAAGTGATGACGGGCCAATTCACGGTTGTCACTGCCGCTCTGCAGATAGCGCAGACCGAGCTGGATATGGGTATCCCGCGCCTTGTCGAGATCCACAGACCTGTTAGGCCCGGAGGAGACACAGCCACCCAACAGCAGTGTCAGGATGAGGCCGGCGAACACCGCCGGACTGGAAATTCTTGCAAACACGAGCTTCACCTTGTCGTTATCGGGGTGCGCTTGTACAGCCAGTTGCACCAACCGAGACGTCGGTGAGGATCAGGCCTGTCCGACGATCCGCACCGGGCGTTCCGCGTTGCGGTAGCGCTCCGAGCGACGGGTGCGATCGTTTACCTGACCGGCCAGCTGACCACAGGCCGCAGCGATGTCATCGCCCCGGGTGGTACGCACGGTTACGGTATAGCCTTTGTCCAACAAAATCTGCTGAAAACGTCGCAAAGCGTTATTGCTGACTCGCTGATAGTCGGACAGTTCGAACGGGTTGAAGGGTATCAGATTTATCTTTACCGGCACATCACGCAACAGCTCGCCCAGTTGCTCGGCGTGCTCCGGGCGATCGTTCACGTCCCGGATCATGGTGTACTCGATGGTCATCTTGCGATG
>NZ_DATCMV010000193.1:0-31472 GCF_036563125.1 Microbulbifer sp. | reverse complement strand
TGGGCTCTTGTTGTCAAAGGCTTGTGTACACCCCTTCGCACCACATAAAGAACCAATAAAATTATTTAAATTCAATAAGTTAGTAAAGACTTATCAAAACAGCTCACAGCTAAACAAGCCTCACGCCTTTGTTTACGGGCTCTCACATGGGTTTGTTTTCAGTATCGCAGTCTTTATAAATCAAATACTTGCGCCGCTCAATTCCGTGCACACAAGCCATAGGCTTCTGAACACGACGGGAGTATCCACTGAGGGGGGGCGAATATTGAATAAGAGGGGATGATCGAAGTTGATTTGGGGAAGAGGATCAGAGGAAGGTCTACACCGCAGCTTGGCGGCCCAACCTGTCTATAGTGCAGTGGTAATCGTCGGAGGGGAGCACCATGATTTTCGTATGGAGCTCCCCCCTCTTGATCGCAGCAGGGTTCATCGTTGAGTGCAACGATGAACCCTGTAGCGTACTTTGCGGAGGGGAAATTCAGCTGACTTTTTCGCCGTGTGCCTGCTTGTCGGCGTGGTAGGAAGAGCGCACCATCGGGCCGCAGGCGGCATGCTTGAAGCCGATTTGCTCGGCGTAGCGGCGATACTCTTCGAACTCGTCCGGGTGCACGTAGCGCTGTACCGGCAGGTGCTCCTTGCTCGGCTGCAGGTACTGGCCAATGGTCAGCATATCGATATCGTGGGCGCGCATGTCGTCCATCACTTCGAAGATTTCCTCGCGGGTCTCACCGAGCCCTACCATCAAGCCGGATTTGGTGAGCACGTCCGGGCGACGCTTTTTGTATTCCTGCAGCAACTTCAGCGACCACTTGTAGTTGGCGCCGGGGCGGGACTCACGGTACAGGCGCGGCACGGTTTCCAGGTTGTGGTTGAACACGTCCGGGGCCTCGGCCTCGAGGATATCCAGTGCCACTTCCATACGGCCGCGGAAGTCCGGGGTGAGAATTTCCACCTGCAGGTTGGGCGAGAGCTCGCGGGAGCGTTTGATACAGTCGGCAAAGTGCTGGGCACCGCCGTCGCGCAAGTCGTCACGATCCACAGAGGTGATGACCACATAGCGCAGGCTCATGGCGGCAATGGCTTCCGCCAGGTGCTGGGGCTCGTTCGGATCCAGTGGGTTCGGCTTGCCATGGCCCACGTCGCAGAAGGGGCAGCGGCGGGTGCAGATCTCGCCCATGATCATGAAGGTGGCGGTACCGCCACTGAAGCACTCACCCAGGTTGGGGCAGCTGGCCTCTTCACACACGGTGGCGAGTTTCTGTGAGCGCAGGATGCTCTTGATGCGGTCTACTTCCTGGGACGCCTTGACCGACGGCACCTTGACGCGAATCCAGTCCGGCTTGCGCAGCAACTGGTCGCTGGCGATCACTTTCACTGGGATACGTTCAACCTTGTCGCCATCGCGCAGTTTTTCCCCCTGCTGCAGGCGGCGGGTGCGCTTTACCGGGCTGATTTCCGGTGCCACAGTTTCCACCGCAGCAGAGGTGGCGATGATTTCCGGATTGTCGGCATCAAAACGTTCAGACATTGCTTGTTCCTGATGGTGCAGCGGAGGCTGTTCCGGGCACCGCAAAAAGGTTCTCGTCTACCGGCTGCCACTGGGCCTCCGGCAATTGCAGCCTGCGCGCCAGCGCGGCGACAAATTTCTCTGCCACGCCCAACCACTCCGGGGTGGGCTGGACCAGTTCGGCCATCTGCACCATCTGCATGCCCGCGTAACCGCAGGGATTGATACGCAGGAACGGCGCCAGGTCCATGTTGATATTGATTGCAATTCCGTGGAAGGAGCAGCCGCGGCGCACGCGCAGGCCGATGGAGGCGATCTTGCTGCCCGCACGCAGTCCCTCGGTGAGATACACACCGGGGGCATCGGCGCGCGGCGCGGCAACGATGCCGTATTGCGCGAGCATATCCACGGTGGCGTCTTCCAGTGCACTGACCAGGTCGCGCACGCCGATCTTGCCGCGGCGCAGGTCCAGTAGCGGGTAAACCACCAGCTGGCCCGGACCGTGGTACGTGACCTGGCCGCCGCGATCTACCTGCACCACCGGGATGTCACCGGTGTTGAGCAGGTGCTCGGCCTTGCCGGCCTGGCCCTGAGTGAATACGGGGGGGTGTTCAACGCACCAGATCTGATCCCCGGCCTCGTTGCCGCGGGTATCGGTGTAGTGGGCCATGGCGCGCCATACGGTTTCGTATTCGCGCCGCCCCAGATTGCAGATGGCCGGTTGAGGTACTGGCATCACAGCACCATATGCACGCCCGGGTGGGCCTTGAGCTCTTCGAACAGTGCCTTCAGCTGCGCTTCGCCGGTGGCGACGATGAAGAAGGTCATGGAAGTGAAGCGCCCGTTGCGGCTTGGCGTGTGCTTCAGCCTGGCTTCATCCAGGTCCGGCACATGACGGCGCATGACTTCGAGCACGAACTCATGCACATGGCCTTCGCTGTCGCGCACGACTTTGACCATGTAGTCTTCGCAGGGAAATTCGATTTTCGGGGGCTGCTGTTCTGAATCCTGGGTCATACCACACTCACAGGGCCGCAGGTCGGAAGTGGAGACGCGGGGCGAACCCAGCGAGGGGATTGCGGCCGGGCGCAGATTATACAGTGCCGACAGGGGGCTGGACAGGGAAGAAAGATTGCAGCAGAAACGGCTTTGAACAGAACCCGGCGGCAGATGCCGCCGGGTTAGCGCGTGTAATTTCAGTATCTGTTACTGAAAGAAGCCCATTACAAAGCGCTTGATGGAATCCCACAGGCGCTTGAAGAAGCCGCCCTCTTCCACATCTTCCGCCACCACCGCGGGTACGTCGGCAACGGTCTGCCCGTCCAGGGTCACGATTACTTTACCCACCTGCTGACCTTTGGCTAGGGGCGCTTTCAGTTCGCCATCGACGATCAGGTCGGCCTTGATGCTCTCCTCACCGCCGCGGGGGATGGTGACAAAAACGTCGTTCTGCACCGCTACGCCCACGGTGTCGGCCTTGCCACCCCATACGCGCTCGGTCTGCAGTACGTCGTTGGCACCGTACACCTTGTGGGTCTGGAAGTAGCGGAAGCCGTAGGCCAGCAGTTTCTGGGTCTCGGCCGCGCGCTTCTCATCGCTGTCGGTGCCGACGACCACTGAAATCAGGCGCATACCGCGTTTGACCGCAGAGGCCACCAGACAGAAACCAGCCTCTTCGGTGTGGCCGGTCTTGATACCGTCGACCGCCGGGTCGCGCCACAACAGGCGATTGCGGTTGGGCTGGTTGATGCCGTTGAAGCGGAAATACTTCTCGGAATAGAGCGCGTAGTGCGACGGGTGGTCGTTGATCAACGCGCGCGCCAGGGTACCCAGGTCGCGGGCGGTGGTCATGTGACCCTCGGCCGGCCAGCCGGTGGCGTTCACGAAGTGGGTGGAGGTCATGCCCAGACGCTCGGCCTGCTGGTTCATCACCTCGGCAAATACCTCTTCGCTCCCGGAAACGTGCTCCGCCAGCGCGATACTGGCGTCGTTACCGGACTGGATGATGACACCGCGCAGCAGGTCGATCACCGGCACCTTGTCGTTTACCTTGACGAACATCTTGGAGCCGCCCATGCGCCAGGCCTTCTCGGAGATGTTCACCGGGTCCTGTTCCTTGATGGCGCCTTTGTCCAGCTCTTCCGACACGATATAGCTGGTCATCATTTTGGTGAGGCTGGCCGGGGGGATCTGCTTGTCGGCGTCGTGCTCTACCAGGACCTGGCCGGTGTGGGCATCGATCAGAATGTAGGCCGTCGCCGCTAACTGTGGCGGAGCCGGAATCAGCGGTTTATCGGCCTGGGCCACACTACTGGTGCTGACAATCAGGAGCAGGCAGGCAAATAAGCGTTTGAACATGGGTATCTCTTTATCCTTGCGTTCAATGAGTGTCAAAATTCCGGCGTCCGCCGGAATAAGCGTTGCGGGTGGAACGGTTAATCCACCACGACCTGGGGTTGTCCGAATTGTTTCTGCTCTACGGACTCCCGCAATGCTGCCAGTACCCGCTGCTGGGCGATGGGCCCGATACGCACCCGGTAGAGCACTTTTTCGCCGCTCTTAACCGGGCTGACGGATACAGGATAGCCGAATGCAGCGGCCAGCTGGCCGCGCATCTCTTCCGCCTGGCTTGCGGAGCTGTATGCGCCGATCTGCAGGTACGTGTTCTCTGGCAGTTTGAAGCTGGCGTCCTGGGGTAACCCCTTGCGCGCAGCGGCGTCTTTTTCCAACACCAGTGTCTGGGTGGCACTCGGCAGGCTGTCCGGGTCCAGCGCTTCCACTTCCACCCGCGCGGTACCATTGTCCAGGTAACCGAGCTTTTGTGCGGCGGTGTAGCTGAGGTCGATGATCCGGCCCGGGACAAAAGGCCCGCGGTCGTTGACCCGCACAATGACACTGCGGCCATTGTCCAGGTTCGTCACCTTGGCGTAACTGGGCAGCGGCAGTGTTTTGTGTGCGGCAGACAGGGCGTACATATTGTAGACCTCGCCATTAGCGGTTTTACGCCCGTGAAATTTGGTGCCGTACCAGGAGGCGCGACCGCGCTCGCGGTAGCCCTTCACTTTGTTAAGCACGCTGTAGCGAACGCCATCTACCACGTATGGGGACTTGTTGCCCGCTACACCGATAGGCTCGCGCACCGGCGTCACCTCGGGTGTGGCCAGCATATCCACCGGAATATCCGGATAGCCGTCACGCATCTGGTCAAACGGGATGTCGCCCTTGTCCGCGGGCTTATCCGCGGTTTTCATCGGCACGGTGCTGCAGGCGGTGAGTAATGTCAGCAAAAAAGCAGCGCTAACCCGGGCTGTACCCAGGGCAATTGTTTTTTTCATGGCTTCCCCCCGGTGCAGGTCCAACAGCGCCCACAACCGCGATTGTCTTACTCGTTATTCGAGTTTTTAGTTTTAGCCGGTGCCGGACACTGTATTGGTCCCCGGCGCGTTTTAATGCATTAGATTGTGAAGACTGTCCCCGGAATCAGGAGCGTCCGCCGCGCGCCTTGATGATTTCCTGGCCCAGTTCGTACACCGCCATCGCATACAGGCGGCTGTGGTTGTACCGGGTAATGGTGTAGAAATTATTCAGCCCAATCCAGTACTGTTCCCCATCCCGCGTATCCAGTGAAAACACATTGGCGGGCATTTCCTTGGTTACCTTGGCGGTGGTGGGGAAACCCTTGGCTTCCAGTTCGCCCACGGTCCATTTCGGCTCCAGGTCGTCATTGACGATGGTCATGTCCGCATTCGGCGCCGGCTGGGTGATCACGGTCACCGGTTCGCCGGCTTTCCAGCCGTGCTCGACAAAATAATTCGCCACGCTGCCGATGGCGTCTTCGGTATCGGTCCAAATATCCACACGGCCGTCGCCGTTAAAGTCCACCGCGTAGTGACGATAACTGGAGGGCATAAACTGCCCGAAGCCCATGGCGCCGGCGTAGGAGCCCTTTAGCGAGGTGGGGTCGATTTTTTCATCCCGGGTCAGCAGCAGGTAGTTCTCCAGCTCCTTGGTGAAAAACTTGGAGCGCCGGGGGTAGTCGAAGGCCAGGGTGGAAAGCGCATCCAGCACCCGGTAGCTGCCCATATTGCCGCCGTAGCGGGTTTCCACACCGATGATGGCGACAATCAGTTCCGGCGGTACGCCGTATTTTTCTTCGGCCTTTTTGAGCGCTTCCGAATTCTTGTCCCAGAAATCCACGCCGCCGTGAATACGCGCGCTGGTGATGAAAATCTCGCGATATTCCTTCCAGGGTTTGGCCTTTTCCGCGGGGCGTTTGATCGCGTTGAGAATGGAGTCCTTGCGCTTGGCCTCCTGCATTAGGGCCTGGAGTTCCTCGCGGTTGAAGTTATGTTCGGCCACCATGTAATCAATAAAGGCCTGGGCCTGGGCGTTTTCACCATGCCCCTGCTCCTGCGCGCAAGCACCGAGCACTAGCCCGAGGCCCGCCAATAATCCGGTGGTCCATTTCAAAACAACCGCTCCTGTTCTCATAAGGTACTTCCGGCAACTTCTTTCGTTATTAAAATCAATTCGCTGTTGTGACTGCAAAAGCGCCAAAAAGTGGCACGATACACGACAAAAAATGAAGCCGGCCTGAACCGCAGCTGAAAACATTCAGGCTGCGGATCAAAAAAGTACTCTGCGTCTTTCCGTACTGATGGCCATCAGGATACCGAAGCCCGCCATCAGCGTGATCACCGATGTGCCGCCGTGGCTCACCAGTGGCAGGGGTACACCCACCACCGGCAACAGGCCGCTGACCATACCGATATTCACGAACACATACACGAAAAATGTGAGGGTGATACTGCCCGCCAGCAGGCGTCCGAACACATGCTGGGCCGTAAAACTAATATAGATGCCCCGCGCGATGATAAGCAGGTACAGGGTCAGCAGAATCAGCGCCCCGCGCATGCCCCATTCTTCCGCGAGTACGGCGATGATGAAATCCGTATGGCTCTCAGGCAGGAAATCCAGCTGTGACTGGGTACCCTCCATATAGCCTTTGCCGGCCCATCCGCCGGAGCCGATAGCTGCTTTGGACTGGAAGATATTCCAGCCCGCACCGAGGCGGTCCGCATCCGGGTTGAACAGGGTGAGTACCCGCTGTCGCTGGTAGTCGCGCATGCCCCACATCCACATAGGCCAGGCGGCCAGCGCGACCAGCAGCCCGGCGCTGCCAATCATCTTCCAGCTGAGGCCGGACAGGTAAAGCGCGAAAATACCGGACGCGGCAATCAGGATGGAGGTCCCCAGGTCTGGCTGACGCACGATCAGCAGTGCGGGCACCCCGATAATGGCGAGCGCCCCCACGATGGTGAAGAGCGATGGCGGCAATGTGCGCCGGTGCAGGAAGGCCGCCACGGAGATGGGCACCGCCAGCTTCAGTACCTCTGAAGGCTGGAAGCGGAAGCCGCCGATCTGCAGCCAGCGCTGCGCCCCTTTGGCACCCACGCCCACAAACAGTACCGCCACCAGCAGACAGCAACCGCCGAGATAGAACCAGGGCGACCAGCGGCGATAAAACTCCAGCGGAATCTGCGCCGCAATCACCATGCCGGTAAATGCCAGACCCATAAAAACCGCCTGGCGCTTCACATAGTGAATTTCCTCGCCGGAGGCACTGTAAAGTACCACCAGCCCCACCCCGGCCAGTATCAGCAACAGCAGCATCAGCGGCAGGTCGATATGCCAGCGGCGGGAGAGACTCTCCGGGCGGCGCAGGCTGCTACCCATGTCCGGCAGCCGGTGCATATAGTCGCGACTAGCCACGGGCGCGAACCTCCTCAAACGGTGTTGTTGTCAGCGGCGCCATCGGCGGCCGCCATGACGGCAGGCCGGCGGTATCTTCAAACGGCCGCTGCATCCAGTCCGCCAGCACTTCCCGTGCCACCGGTGCCGCAACCCGGCCACCGCCCTCGCCGTTCTCCACCAGTACCGACACCGCGATCTGCGGGTCGTCCACCGGTGCGAAGGCGATGAACAGTGCGTGGTCCCGGTGGCGCTCCTTGAGCGCTTCCGAGTCGTATTTTGCCCCCTGGGCGATACCCACCACCTGCGCGGTACCAGACTTGCCCGCTACGCGGAAATCCAGCCCGGCGCCTGCATTTTTACCGGTACCGGCCTTGACCACCTGCTCCATGCCTTTGAACACCAGGTCCCAGTGCTCCTGGCGCGCCTCCACGTGGTGCAGTACTTCCGGCGGCTGCTCCACGCCGTCGATGGCCATCACCATCTGCGGGCGGTAGTGGGTGCCGCGGTTAGCGATGGTGGCGGTCATCACCGCCAGTTGCAGCGGCGTGGCCAGCACGAACCCCTGCCCCAGGACCGCATTCAGGCTGTCACCCGGGTACCAGGCCGTGCCGCGGGCGCCGCGCTTCCACTCGCGGGACGGGAAAATCCCCGGATACTCCCGCGGTAGGTCAATACCGGTCTTTTCGCCGAGGCCGAAGCGAGTGGCGATGTCGTGCATGCCGTCGATATTCCAGCGCGAGGCCATATCCCAGAAATACACGTCGCAGCTCTGCGCCAGTCCCTCGATCAGGTCGATGTTCTTGCCGTGGCCCCAGCGCTTCCAGTCGCGGTAGATGCGGGTATCGTTGGGCAGGCGGAAGAAGCCGGGATCTGGAACCCGGGTATTGGCGGTGATGACCCCGGCGGCCAGGCCACCCAGGCCCATCATCGGCTTCAGCGTGGAACCGGGTGGGTACTGGCCCTGCACCACGCGGTTGAACAGCGGTACGTCGAGCGAGTCCCGCAGCTCGCTGTAATCCTTGAAACTGATGCCGGTAACAAACAGGTTGGGGTCGTAGGACGGCTTGCTCACAAACGCCAGCACGCCGCCGGTCTTCACATCGATGGCCACTACCGCACCGCGGTGCTCGCCGAGGGCATCGGTGGCCACTTGCTGCAGGCGGGTATCCAGATGCAGGGTCAGCTCGGCGCCGGGTTTGGGGTCGTGGCGCTCCAGCACCCGCAGCACGCGGCCGCGAGCATTGGTTTCCACGTTTTCAAAGCCCACTTCCCCAAGCAGCAGGTCCTCATAGGAGCGCTCCAGCCCCACCTTGCCGATGCTCTGGGTTCCGCGGTAGCGACGCACATCCTCCTCGGAGAACGCGGTGAGATCCCGTTCGGCGATACGCCCCACATAGCCGACGCTGTGGGCGAAGAGTTCTGTTTCCGGGTAGTAGCGCACCAGTTCTGCTTCGACAGAAACTCCGGGGAGGCGGAATTCATTGACGCTGATACGGGCGATTTCCTCTTCGGAGAGGCGATAGCGCAGGGGTACGGGTTCGAACGGGCGGCGGCGCTGCAGGCGACGGTTGAATTTTTCCACGTCGTCATCGTCCATCTCCACCAGGCTGCCAAGCAGTTCCAGGGTGGCATCCAGATCCCTGATGCGCTCGCGCACGATGGCGAGGGTGTAACTGGCGCGGTTATCCGCCAGCAACACGCCGTTGCGGTCGTAAATCAGGCCGCGGGTGGGGGGAACCGGTCGCACCTGGATACGATTCTCGTCCGACTGGGTGCGATAGTTTTCGTAATTGACGATCTGCAGGTTGTACAGCCGCGCCACCAGTACGCCGAGCAGCGCCACCACGCCAACGATGGCCACCAGCATACGGTTGCGAAACAGCCGCTGCTCGGTGTAATGGTCTTTGAAGCGCAGGTTTTCAGACATTTCGGTGCAGTGGGATCATCGGTGGCGCGAAAATGACCACGAAGTGTACACAAGTTTATCGTCCCTGCGGAGCCTCCTGCGCCGGGACATTCGCCCCGGCGGGACCGCGAGCCGGCAAAACAAGCCGGCGCCAGCCGCTTAAGACAGGGGCTGCGCGCGCAAGTTCAACCGGATTTGGATATGCACGCAGGGAGCGTGTATTCGCGGCCGAAAATACCGACCGCCAGCGATCTTTCAAATAATTATTTGTGGTAGGGATGCCCGGCCAGCAGAGTCCAGGCGCGGTACAGCTGTTCCGCCAGCAGCACCCGCACCAACGGGTGAGGCATGGTCAGTGCCGACAGCGACCATTTCTGGTTGGCCCGCGCCAGGCACTCTTTGGACAAGCCATCGGGGCCGCCGATCAGCAGGCATACGTTATCGCCGGACATCTGCCAGCCCGCCAGTTCCTGCGACAGCTGCTCGGTGCTCCAGGCCTTGCCGGTAACCTCGAGTGCCACCACATGATCCCGCGGGCCAATGGCCGCGAGCATGGCTTCCCCCTCTTTCTGGCGGGCCTTTTCCACCAGCGCCGCAGCGTTCTTCTGGCCGCGATTGCCGAGGGGTATTTCCACCATTTCCAGGGTCAGTTCCCGGGGCAGGCGCTTGGCGTACTCGCCATAGCCCTCCTGCACCCAGGCGGGCATCTTGCCACCCGCCGCCAGTATCCTGATTTTCACCGAAGATCAGTCCCGGTGTGGATCGCTGCCATCCGCATTGTTGCGGGTGTTCGGGGTCATGGACCAGAGTTTTTCCAGGTCGTAGAAGCGACGGGTTTCCGCCTGCATCACGTGCACCACCACGTCACCGTAGTCCACCAGCACCCATTCGCCGGTTTCCATACCCTCAACGCCGATGGGGCGGAAGCCGGCCTCTTTGCCATCTTCCACCACATTGTTGGCCAGGGACTTCACCTGGCGGTTGGAGGTGCCCGTGCAGATGATCAGGGTTTCCATCACATCGCTGAGTTCGGATACGTCGAGGGCAGTGATGTCCTGGCCCTTGAGGTCTTCCAGTGCGTTTACGGCAATTGTCTTGAGATCAGTCATAACACCTGTATCTGGGGGCGACCCCCCTGCTTTTAGCTCCGGTAGAGCTGATGAATCTGAATGTAGTTAAGTACCCGCTCCGGCAGCAGAAACTGCGCCGAGCGGCCGCTGGCGATCAGGTTGCGGATACCTGTCGCGGAGATCGGCAGCAGAGTCTGCTCCCGCACCAGGATGCGTCCGGCAGCCTGCCCGCGAATGTCGTCCATGGTCCCCCGATGGCGGGCCAACAGTTCCGCCACCTCACCGTCCCGCGGCATCTGCCAGCCGGGACGGGTTACCACCACCAGGTGCGCCAGCTCCACCAGCCGCTCCCAGCGGTGCCAGCCCGGCAGGCCGAGCAGTGAATCAAGCCCCATACAGAAGCTGATGGAGATTTCCTCCCCCAACTCCTCGCGCAGCCCCTCTAGAGTGTCAACGGTGTAGGTGGGCCCATCCCGTTCGAGTTCGCGATCGTCCAACACGAGCTCGGGACACTCCTCCAGTGCCAGCGCCAGCATCTCGCGCCGCGCCTCGGCACTCACCCCCGGCTCGGCGCGGTGCGCCGGCTGGTGGGAGGGCAGCAGGCGCATTTCGTCAAAGCCCAGCGCCTCTTTCAGTTCCAGCGCCATGCGCAGGTGGCCGAAGTGCACCGGGTTAAAGGTGCCGCCAAACAGTGCCAGAGTCCTCAACGAAGCTTGAGCCTTTAGCGAATGTGGCAGCACCGGCGAAGAGTGACTCATTGGCGGATGTGTCCGTCCCCGAACACGATCCATTTCTGTGAGGTGAGGCCCTCGAGCCCCACCGGTCCGCGCGCGTGGATCTTGTCGGTACTGATACCGATCTCCGCGCCCAGCCCGTATTCAAAGCCGTCCGCAAAGCGGGTGGAGGCATTGACCATCACCGAACTGGAATCCACCTCCGCCAAAAAACGGCGCGCGCGGCTGTAGTCCTCGGTGACGATGGATTCCGTATGCCCGGAGCTGTATCGCGCAATGTGGTCCATTGCCGCATCCATCTCCGCCACCACCCGGATGGAAAGTACCGGCGCCAGATATTCCGTGGCCCAGTCCTCCTCGGTGGCCGGCAGTGCCTGGGGCAGGATGGCACAGGTCTTTTCACAACCGCGCAGCTCCACCCCTTTATCAATGTAGGCGCTCGCCAGTCGCGGCAGGAACTCCGCCGCTACCGCCTCGGCCACCAGCAGGGTTTCCATGGCGTTGCACACGCCATAGCGGTGAGTCTTGGCGTTCAGTGCGATATTGAACGCCTTCTCCGGGTCGGCGCGGTCATCCAGGTATACGTGACAAATGCCATCGAGGTGCTTAATCACCGGCACCCGCGCCTCGCGGCTGATCCGCTCGATCAGCCCCTTGCCGCCGCGGGGAACGATCACATCCACGTACTCCGGCATGGAAATCAGTGCACCTACCGCGGCGCGGTCGGTGGTATCCACCACCTGAACTGCGGTTTCCGGCAGCCCCGCCCGTTTCAGGCCGGCGGCGATGCAGGCGGCAATGGCGCCGTTGGAATACAGCGCCTCGCTGCCACCACGCAGAATCGTTGCGTTGCCGGACTTGAGACACAGGCTGGCGGCGTCGATGGTCACGTTGGGGCGGGACTCGTAAATAATCCCCACCACACCGAGCGGTACGCGCATCTTGCCCACCTGGATACCGCTCGGACGGTATTTCAGGTCGCTCACCTCACCCACCGGGTCCGGCAGTTCCGCGATCTGGTTCAGCCCCTCGATCATGGCGTCGATGCGGGTATCGGTGAGTTCCAGACGGTCCAGCAGCGCAGCGTCGAGGCCGTTGTCGCGGCCCTTTTGCATATCTTTGGCATTGGCCGCCGCCAGTTGCGGTCGCTGGGCATCCAGCTCCGCGGCGATAGCCTTCAGGGCGGCGTTCTTGCTTGCGGTATCAGCACGTGCCATCAGGCGGGCTGCGGCGCGCGCGGCGCGGCCCATGGCCTGCATGGTGGCTTCGGTACTATCTTGTCCGTCTGCTTGTCCATCTGCCTGACCGGTTCTGGTGGCACCGTCACTGATACTGTTCACTACTGATCTCCATTCAATGTACGCAAAAACGTATGGATCTGCCTCGATCCTACCCGGTTTCCGGACGCGCACAAAAACGCCCCCGGAAAATGGCCGCGCAGTATACCGTAACCTCGCGGGAATACTGCCCCCAAGAAATGGGTTTATGGGCTCCGCGCGGCGCTGACACGCCCCAGCTTCTGATGCAGGTAGGCGATCCCCAGCAGCGCCAGCCCCATACCCATAAACGAGGCCACCCGCAGCAGCCCCTCGAGCCCGGACATATCCACCAGAAACAGTTTCACAATCACCAGCGCCAGCACCGCCATACCTGCGCGGTAGCAGCTGCGCCAGCCGCGCCAGCTGCCAAACAGGATGGCCACCACCGCCAGTACCAGCCACACAGCGGAATAGGTGTACAGCTCGCCGGTGGTGGTGGCGGTATCCAGGCGAATACTCCCCTGCCACAGGTGGCGCACCTCCAGCGAAATCCAGATGAACGCGGCCAGCGCCGATAGCAGCCCCGCAGGCCGTCGCGCCCCGGGCAGGTACCAGCGGCTCACCAGCCACGCCAGCAGCGCGGGGCCGGCGAACGCTGGCAGCAACATGTTCAGCAGTGGTCGCTCAGATACCGAATGCCAGGCCCAGGGTTCGCTGAAGGCAGTATTGAATAGTATCCCCGCATAGTTGGCCGCCGCTGCCAGTATCAGCAGGCGCCCGTAGCCGTCGTACCAGCGGGAGAAGCTGTCGGCCAGCAGGCTCTTGCGGTAGTACACCAGCCCCAGGCCGGTAAACAGCCACATATTGATCACTGCCTCGGTGAAGCTGTAGCGCGCGGCAAAGGCGTGGCCGTCGTACAGCCAGTAACGGCTTTCGGCCCACAGCGTGAGTACCAGCAGGTGCAGCGCCGCCGCCTCGGCCCAGGACGCGAGCGCCGGATGAGGTACGCGCAGGATGCGGGTGGCGAGCCAGGCACACAGGGCGGAACCACCGTAGGTCCACAGCGACCAGTGGCTGTCATCGCCGTAACTCAACAGCCACGGGTTCAGGGTCAGGCGCACCACCACCAGCAGCAACACCCCCTTCAACAGCCAGCCCAGTGGCGGCACCTCGAACCTGCGGATGATCCAGGCCAGCGATACCGCCTGCAGCGCCAGCGCGAGAGTGAGGCTCGCTTGCTCGAGCCACAGACAGGCCGCCAGGCTGTAGGCAAAATGCCCGCCGATGAACAGCCACACCACCATGGACTTGTGCCAGTCGCGCCCCGCACCGCGGCTGCCGAGATACAGGAACACGGCGCCAAATACCGCCGCGTACAGGCACCACCAGTAGAGCGGCAACCCATCTCGAGCCAGTAAATAACCGACTGGCAACGACAGCAACGGAGCCATCACCGCCAGCGACGCCCACCAGAAACGCGCCACCCCTTTGCGGTAATTGAACAGGGCGAAAGCGGAAAACAGTGCGGCGGTCATCGCGAGAAATACCAGGAACACGCCCTGCTGCTCCGGCGGCAGTGGCCGCAGCTGCACGGGCAGCCCTTGCCACCGGTCGAGCCGCCCCGCCATCCACGCCGCCAGCTGCCCGAGCAGCAATAGCCACGGCAGCGGTGCCAGCGGTACACGGCGGCGTGCGGCCAACAGCAGCACCAGGGCCAGCGGGCTCCAGGCCCACAGCGCGGAAGCAAGAGACGCGGACGGCCAGCCCTCGCGGAAAATCGACAGGCACTGCGCGGCCACCAGTAGCAGCAGACTGGGCAGCAACAGCGGGGTAATTCTGCCGAATGTGGGGCTATTATCGCCCTCGCTGCCACCCGCACTCCGCTGCAGCAACCAGTCACCGGGCACCACGGAGAGCAGCAGATAAGCCAGTGCCGCCAGGTAGGGACCGCGCCAGCCATCCGCCTGCTGGCCCAGCAGTGAAATCAGCCACCACAGCAGCGCGCCGGCGAGCAGGCCGAGCCACAGCCAGCTGCGATACACATGGCGCAACAACAGCAGCACCGAGGCAGTGATGATCAGCGCGTACCCCATGGCACCGACAACATTGCCGCCACCGGAGGACACCAGTATCGGCACCGAATAGGCACCGAGCATGCCGATGGCCGCCAGTACCGGGCCGTGCAACCGCGCCAGCCACATGGTGACCAGCGCCACCACCGCCAGCATGCCGAACGCCAGGCCTGGCTCGAACAAGTGATACAGGTGCACCGCCGACAGGATGGCGGCGAACGCGGTAATCGCGCCACCACCCGCCAGCGCGGCAAAGGCGGGATGGCTGCCGCCGGTTCTGCGGCGCAGCACTTCCGAGGCAATGTACAGCGCCAGCGCGGTGATCAGCCCCAGCGCCACCCGCACCCGCGGCCCTAGCAACCCCTGCTCGATGCCGTAGCGCGCGAGAAAAATACCGGACAGCGCAACACAGGCACCGCCCAGCCACACCATCCAGTTCTGCTGCACGCGCTCCCAGAAGCTCTCCCGCAGCGGCAGCACCGTGCGCGAGGCAGAATTCCCTGTGAAATCGCCGGCCACCTGGTGCAGGTCGGGCAGGTCCTGCTGCTCGCGCCGGATTGTCTGCGCGGATTGACTGGGTACCGGCACATCAATGGACGCTGGGGACTCAACGGGCTCGATCACTACAGGAGGGGCCGCGACGCTTGGCGCCGCAGGTGCAACGGCGGGAGATACTGTTTGTGAAGACGCACCGGACGCGGACTCGATCGCGGCGCGCAGCCTGCGCACCTCACCGCGCAGGCTTTTAACTTCGGCAAAGGCAAAAATACCCATAAAGGAGCCGACCACCACGGTCAGAATCAGCAGCACGCCGAGCAAAACCAGATTATCCATATATCCGCAAAACGTCCGTTTATGGTTATTTCAGTACTTGGTGTTTTTCGCCGCCGGGTTCACAGGCAAGTCGCGAGGAATTACTGCCGGGCCCACTGATCCAGATTGGCGGCGATATGTGCGAGGCGCTCCAGTGGATCGTGGCTGGCCAGCAGTTCCAGGCGCACCGCGTCGTCCAGCGGCAACAATTGCGCCAGCTGCCACGACAGCGCCTCGGCGCTTTCCACCGGGGCAAACTTGAGCGACAGCACGGCGGCGTGCTGCTTCAGCTCGTTCAGCACCGCGAGCAGGCCGTCGCAGCTTTCGGGTACCGGGTGGGACTCCTCATCCGGCAGCCATTCCACATCCGCCATCAGCAGGCCATCTTCCTCGGGGTAGGTTTCCAGCACGCGAAAGCGTGATTCTCCCGCCACCTCGATGTGCAGCAACCCCTCCTCGCCCTGGCTCCAGTCGACGATGCGCACATACAGCCCGAGCGGCCAGACTTCCGCCGCCCCCACCTCGCGCCCGCTGCGGATCAGCGCAACGCCGAAGCCGGTGTCGGTCTTGAGGGATTCGGTAACCAGGCGGAGATAGCGCTGCTCAAAGATCCGCAACGGCAGGGTCACGCCGGGAAATAACGCCATGTGAAGAGGGAAAAGAGGAATCAACGACAAAATATCCGCCCCGAGATCAAGTCATACACAGCCCATTGGGTCCTGAATTGGCCCGATTAGGCGACAAAGATACCACTGCTACCTACATCGTAAGGATAAGGTTACGAAGGTAAAACAGAAAACCGCGCCAGCTGTTCTATGCTGAAACCTATACGCGGATGTGAATCAAGAGGTACACCATGCGCTGGCGTAAGGGTCGCAGAAGTTCGAATGTGGAAGACCGCCGCGGAGAACCCTCCCCCGGCGGCGGTGGCGGCATGGGCGGCGGCCTCGGCAACCTGCTGGCGCTGGCGCCCTTCCTCCTCCGCAGCAAAAAAGGCTGGTTGATCCTGCTGGCGCTGGCAGCCCTGTACTACTTTGGCGGCAATCTGTTTTCCGGCAGCAGGCACACCGAGCCACCGAGCCTGGGGCCAGACAGCCAGACCGCACCGGGCACCCAGGCGGGACCGGAGGATGAGGTGGCGCAGTTTGTGTCGGTGGTGCTCGCGGACACAGAGGATACCTGGGGCAACCTGTTTCAGCAGGCGGGCTCGCAATATGTCACGCCCAAGCTGGTGCTCTACAACGATGCCGTGCGCTCGGCCTGCGGCCTCAGTACCGCGGCGGTGGGCCCGTTCTATTGCCCCGGTGATGCCAAGGTGTACCTGGACCTCAGTTTCCTGAACGAGCTGAAACAGCTGGGAGCACCGGGCGACTTTGCCTTCGCTTACGTGATCGCCCACGAGGTGGGCCACCATGTACAGAATCTGATGGGAACCTCGGAGAAAGTGCAGCAGGCGCGCATGCGCGCGGACAAGGTGACAGCCAATCGCCTGTCGGTGATGCTGGAATTACAGGCGGATTGTTTCGCGGGTGTCTGGGCATTTTACGCCCACCGCGACCGCAACATGCTGGAACCCGGTGATATCGAAGAAGGCCTGCGCGCCGCCGCTGCGGTGGGCGACGATCGCCTGCAGCGCCGCTCCGGCCACGCGGTATCCCCGGATGCCTTCACCCACGGCAGCGCCGAGCAGCGCGCCTACTGGTTCAGGCAGGGTTTCACCACTGGCGACGTGAACAAGTGCAATACGTTTGCCGCGCTGGCCGGGCAGTAACAAAACTTCTTTACTATTGGTCTGGCCGCAGAGCGTGTCAGCCTCTATGCTTCCGCGCTCAAGATTTTTGTCATTCACTTGAAAAGGAAGACTACTGTGCCAAGAGCAACAGCCCGCCACATTCTGGTAGAAAGCGAAGCCCAATGCCTGGATCTGAAAAAGCAGATTGAAGACGGCGCCGATTTCGGAAAAATCGCCCAGCAATACTCCAAGTGCCCTTCCGGCCGCAGTGGCGGCGATCTGGGTGAATTCGGCCAGGGTCAGATGGTGCCGGAGTTCGACAAGGTGGTTTTCAGCGGCGAACTGAACAAGGTACATGGCCCGGTGAAAACCCAGTTCGGTTATCACCTGCTGGAAGTGACCAGCCGCTCTTAAAATTCAGCGAATTGAAGCTCACGCTATTCGCGAAGGTAGTGATGCCGGGGACGGGTTTGTGAGACCTTCACCGCCATGGATGGCAGTGCAGAGCCCCCTGGGATGGGGTGAGGGGGGCGCCTAGCCCGTGTCTCACAAACCCGCCCCCGGTAGCGGTAGCGCTACCGCCACCCAACTCAATTAGTGCCCACCTTTACTCCGCACTGGTCTCCGCCTGCCATTCGAACAGGTTCATCTCGATAAAGAAGAAAGCAACCAGCCACAGGAAGGCATCCCAGAAATCCAGGAAGCTGCCGTTAAAGCCCCAGTAAATGGCACATACCAGCAGGGTGAAATACAGCAGGCCCTTCACAATCTGCGAGTAGCGCATAACCGCATCGGACAGCTCGTGGCGCAGCTGCAGCCAAACATCGAACGCCAGAATCGCCACCACAAACAGCCAGGCACCGGCGTTGATCACATCCACCCACGCCAGCCACTGAATCTCACGCCACACCGCCGCATCGCCGACAATCTGCGCATCCGCCAGACGCAGCAGGTGCACATCCGCCAGCTGACCGCAGTTCGCGGCAGTGAGCGCAACATAATCATCCTGCTCCAGCACCATCGACCAACCGCCGTTCGCCGCCAGGTCACAGGCACTGCCGGTCGCCGGCAACAGGTGTGTGAGCGACACCATCTCCGACAGGTAACCGTAAAAGGAATAGGCAATGAAGATGTAACAGACGGCGGATACTGCATTGAGCAGCCACTTGGTACTGCCCTTCAGCTTGGTGTCCGACAGCACCCAGGTTTCCAGCTCGAACACTACCAGCAGCAGCACCCAAGCCAGGGTGTCGATGAAATCGTTATACCCCTCAATGATCCTGCCAAGACTAATCCCGTCCGCGAAAACCGTGCCCACGGCAGCGTGATTTTCCAGAAAGAATGCGTAGACGTTGTATGTCAGCAGACAGTAGACGGTGTATTTGAAAAACTTGAACAGCGTGTAGCGGTTTACGGAAATTCCGGCCAAAGAGACCACCTCAGTCATTGGCGACGCACCTCGGATAACGTGTTTATTCTTTTGATGGCGTTATTTTTGTTTAGAGAAACGCAAATATCGAACAATTATTCGGTTTTTGCAACCACTAACCAGCTTGAGAGGTAATTATGCGCCCACCGGGCTCCACTGCTGGGGTTTACCGGTCGGCATGGTCGGCGTGCCGGAATCGTCACCGACCGGTAACTTGGTGCTGGCGGAACCCGGGCCTTCGAACGCGCGTTTAACCGTTTCCGCCTCCGCCTTTTGCCGCTGCTGCTGTTCGATTAACTGCCTGCGCTCGGCCACGGCACTTTCGCCTTCGCGGTCTGCAGCGCCGTCGTCAAACAGCCGGTCGAAACGCACTTCCGGATCGGACCATTCGCCATTGATGCGGTAACTGACGCTGGCCACCCGATCCACCTGTTTCTTGAACACCTTGCTGATCAGGTATACCCCCGCCGCCGCCGGCAGGCCGCCGGCGAGTGCGGCCACGAAGGCCAGGTTGTTGCCCACCGGCAACGTCGCCACCAGGGTGAGGTTCAGGTCTTCCCGCTGCAGGTTCACACGGCCCGCCATCTGTAGCTCGCTGGTCGGCCCCACTACCTGGATCGGTACCGCGATCAACAGTTCGCCGTCGCCCTCGAAATAAACCTCACCGTGCACCTGGTCGAAGGTCAGGCCACTCTGCACCAGGTCGGAAAAGTCCAGCCGCAGGCGCCGCGCCCAGGTGTCGAAATTGAACAGCGACAGCAGCCGCAGCAGCGATGTGCCGGCGTTGTCACTGGCGCGCATAAAGCGGCCGTTGCGGATGTCGATGCGGATCTCGCCGTTGAGGCTGCTGGGGTTCACCATCGCCGGCGAACCACTCCAACGCAGTGCGGTATCGAATACCGCGCTGCGGCTTTCAATGGCCGCCTCCTGCCCCCAGGCCTGCAGCACATCCCCGAGGTTTTCACCGCTCAGGCGGCCGATAAATTGCGAAGACTCGCGGCCGGTCTCATCGCGCATCCACATCAGCTGCGCACCCAGGCGGTTTTCCGCTTCGCCGCGCCCTTCGATCCGGATACCGCGCATGGCGCCGTGAATTTCGCTCACCACCAGCCGCTCGGCCGATGGCCGCAGGCGGAAGGACCAGGGACCGAGGGACTCCTCACCCAGCCACAGCTCGTCGGTACTGAAATCCACTTTCGGCAAGCTGGCAAAATCAAACCCTTTCCAGCGATCCGCCGGCGGCGCGGCCTGCTCCGGGGAAGCTTCGCCCTCGGCCACCTTTTCCCGCGCCATTGCCGGCAGTCGCAGGTGCTCCAGCTTGACCTGGAGCGGCGTACTGGAGTGCAGCATACCGCTGAGCTCACCGGTGGCGGTTTCACTCTCGAACTGCAACTGCCAGTCCTCACCGACTCCGCGACCGCTTACATGGATATTGTCGATCTGGGTGGAATCGGAAATCCGCAGCAGATCGGTGCTCAGGTCCAGGATTATCGGCAGACGGCGGGAATCGGCCATCTCCGCATTGCTATCGTCGGATGGCTCGGTGCCCCCGGTTTTGGACTCGGGCGATGCGACGGAGGCGTTGTCGGCACCGGCCTTGTCGCCGGTATAGATCGCCAGCGCACTTTGCCACGGCTGCAGATCCACCAGCGGCAGGTCACCGATGATCGAGATACCCGGTGACGGCGGCAGTTTGGCCTCCGCATTCAGGGCAATGGAGGCCCGCTCCAGCTGGCCGTCCACCTGCCAGATCTGTCCCTGCAGATGCTCGCCGTAGCTCAGGTGATAGAGATTGCCCTGGTCCCCAATCGGCACCCGCAGCACGAACCGAGACTTTTCTCCTGCGGGCTTGGTCAGCGGCGCCGGCAGATTCACCGCCACCCGCTCCAGATCGGACTGCAGCTCCAGGATCGCGCCGTATGGTTTCTGCTTGGCACTGGCGGGAATGGTGATGCGCGCGGTGTAGTCGAGGTCGCCATCTAGCCACCGCAGTTCCGGGCGCCCACTCCAGCGCTCGACACTCGCGGTCTCCGCCTGACCACGCACCACCACCTGGGTGTCGCGCTCGTCGCCCTGCCCCAGATGCTGGATGGAGGCCTTCAGTGGCTGGCCCCAAAGCTGGCCGCGGAAAGCTGAACCCGCAAGACCGTCGACACTGTGGTAGCGCACATTGCCGTTAAGGTGTTCGATATCGAGATTCAGGTTCTGCAGGGTCAGTTGCGCATCGCTCAATTGCAGATCGATCTGCTGGCTGGGCGCGAAGTCCGCGCCGCCGAGCGGCTGCACAATGCGCAGGGTACCCTGCATATCCCCACCCAGCTTCCAGCTGTCGAAAGCCGAGCCCAATTTGTCCCGCAGCGGCGATTCCCGCAGCAGTTTGAGTCCGTCAGCAGCCGGGCCCGCCAGTTCCGCGCGTACATCGAGGCGCGACCCGGTTTGCTGCGGCGATACCCGCACCGCGACGTTGGCACCATCCACATGCCAGAGCCGCGCGCGCGGCGCCGCCACCAGTACATCGCGGTCGTTGATCCCGAGGTGCCCGTCCACATTCTCCGCCGCCGGCCAGCCCGGGGCATATTTCAGGCTGCTGCCGGTTATATCCGCCTGCAGCTGCACCGTCTGGCGGAATTCGTGCTGCCCCAGCGCGAGCAGTTCCTCATTTTCCCCTTCGCGGTAGCTGTAGCCGCGGTACACGAAACCGGCGCTGGGGATGCGGCCCTTATTGTGCTTGCCGACACTCTGGTTCAACCAATTGCGCAGGTCCTCACTCACCACCGTGGGCACCAGGTTGTGCTGCTCGCCCACGGCGACATCGCGCAGGCCGAGGGCGAGGGTAAAGTCCGCGGCGCGGCTGTGGGGTGTCAGCGGGATCTGTAACAGGAACTGGCCGCGGTAGGCGCTCGCGCCAGAAGTGGCGCCGGCGGCAGGTGTTGCAGCGAACTCCGCATGCTCGGCCGCGGCAGCGTCCAGCGTCAGCGGGCCTGAGTACACAGAAACGGTGTTGTGATCGCGATCGATATCCCAGGCGACGGTGCCGCGGGCGGCATCAAAGGAGAAGGGAGCCTCATACAGCAGCGGGAAGTGCGCGCTAAAACCCCTGCCGCTGTCGAGTTCAACGTGACCGCCCTGGCCGTTGAGGGTGACGTACCCGTTGACGCCGGTGACGGCTGGCGCCCCCATATGTGCTCCTGCCGACACATTCTGCAGGTTGGCGGCTACACTGACGTCGCCCGCGCGACGGGCCAGGCGCACGTTCATGAGCTCGCCGGTGGGCTCCAGTGCCTGCAGCCACTCGTCGGCCTTTTCCGGAATCAGTTCCAGCACACGCAATACCCGGTGCCAGGCCTGCAGTTCAATCTGGTCCACCGCCAGCTCAAGATTGCCCTGCTGGTCGCCACTGGCCTGCAGGTTGACGGCGGGCACTTCCAGCTGCTGCCAGTTGAGCCCCAGCTCCTGCAGCACCAGCTCCCAGGATTCACCGGGACGCCAGCGGCCGGAAATATTGCTCGACAGCGCGCTCAGGGTTTCCAGCGCACCGCGGGGTTGGTTGTCTGCGTCAGAATTCTGCTGCTCGCCACCGGCGTCGCTCTCCGCCATTTGCGCGAGACTCAGGTCACCCCGCAGGCTGTAGCCGTTTTTCGCATCGGAGCTCAGCCACAGGCGACCACCGGCCAGTTTGCGCCCGGGCCAGTACAGTTTCTCCGGCAGCGGCGAAAGCTGGTACAGCAGCCCTACCAGGTCCGCATCTACCATCAGTTCGTTTAACTGTGCGTAACCGCGCAGGGAAAATTCGTCGCTGCGGCGTGGGTTGCCGCGGCCTTCGAGCACCAGGTGAAAACTCTCTTCGCCGCGGTGCAGGCTCTCCATGGCGCCGGTGACATAGGCCCTCGCAACCAGGCGATGGAAATTGCCGCTGTTCTCCAGCTGGATTTCCCGCAGGTCGAGATTGGCGGATTGGCCGTCACTGAGTACCAGGCCGAGACTGGCATCCCGCACCAGTACTTTCGGCCCCAGCTGGAAGATACGCGCGGGGTCACCGAGGCGCATGCCGGCGGTGTTGTGGGTACTCTGCTCGTGGCTCGCCGCGCTCGCCAGCGGGAACCCCTGTACCTGCCAACCACCTTCCGCGCGCTGCTGCAGCTGTGCGGAGAAGCCGTCCACCTCGAGGTTCTTCCAGATGAGTTCACGGTTCCACAGGCTCGACAGCAGGTCGAGATGGAAAAGGCCGCGCTGCAGTTTCACCTGCCCCTCGGCACCGATATTGAGGCCGTCGATCTGCAACGCCACTTCCAGTGCCTGCCAGCGCAGGGAAATATGCTCCAGCGCCACCGGTGCGCCGAGGCGTTGAGACAGCCAGTGGCTGATCTGCGGGCTGTAGTTGCCAACCTGGGGCGACAGGATACGCCCGGTCTGTACCAGGATCGCGAGTGAGATCAGCAGTGTGACCACCAGCAACCAGAACTTGCGGACGCACCAACGCAGCCACAACATCAGGCCCCACCTCCCGGGATGGTGCTGACGATGGCGTCACGCTGGCGGCGCCCGCTAAGTGCGCCGGTGGCAAACTCACACCAGTACAATGTCGTACTGCTCCTGGTTGTAGATGGGCTCCACCTGGAACTGGATGGGGCGACCGATAAATTCCTCGAGATCCGCCACGTTGGCGGACTCCTCGTCCAACAGCAGGTCAATCACCACCTGGCTCGCCAGCACCATGATCTTGTCGCTGTCGTAGGCGCGGGCCTCGCGGATGATCTCCCGAAAGATTTCATAGCACACGGTTTCGGCGGTTTTCAGGGTACCGCGCCCGGCACAGACGCTACAGGGTTCGCACAGCATCTGCCCGAGGGATTCACGGGTGCGCTTGCGCGTCATTTCCACCAGCCCCAGTTCGGACACACCGGTAATGCTGCTCTTGGCGTGATCCCGCTCCAGCGCTTTCTCCAGGGTACGCAGTACCTGGCGCTGGTGCTCTGGATCCTGCATGTCGATAAAGTCGATGATGATGATGCCGCCGAGATTGCGCAGGCGCAGCTGGCGGGCGATGGCGGTGGCCGCCTCCAGGTTGGTCTTGAAAATGGTCTCTTCGAGATTGCGATGGCCGACAAATGCACCGGTGTTCACATCGATGGTGCTCATGGCCTCGGTCTGCTCGACAATCAGGTACCCGCCGGACTTGAGCGTGACCTTGTTCTGCAGCGCCTTGCGGATTTCCTCTTCCACCCCGTAGAGGTCGAACAGCGGCCGCTCGCCGGGGTAGTGCTCGATACGCGGGGCGATTTCCGGCGCGTATTTACTGGTGAACTTGGCGGCGCGGGCGTGAGCCTCGCGGGAGTCAATGCGAATCTTTTCCGTGTGCGGCCGCGCCAGGTCACGCAGTGCGCGCATGAACAGCGGCAGATCCTCATAAATGATTGCAGGCTCTCTTTCGATCTTGACGCGCTGCTCGAGTTCCTTCCACAGCTTGTACAGGAAAGGGATATCCCGCAGCAGTTCCTCTTCGCTTACACCTTCTGCCACCGTGCGCAAGATAAAGCCGCCGTCGCCGCTGTGGCCCTCTTCCGCCAACTTTGCCGCCGCCAGATCCACCAGCGCGCGCAGTCGCTCACGCTCGCCTTCATCTTCGATGCGGTTGGAAATGCCTATATGGCGGGTCTGCGGCATGTACACCAGGTAGCGGGCGGACACCGACAGATGGGTAGTGAGACGCGCGCCCTTGCTGGAGATGGGGTCTTTCACCACCTGCACCACCAGCGATTGGCCCTCGCGCACCAGCGCGCGGATGTCCGCCACTTCACCCTCGCGGGACTCCATGCCGTGCTCGTCCAGCGGCGCTATATCCGAGGCGTGGATAAACCCGGCGCGCTCGAGGCCAATATCCACGAACGCCGCCTGCATGCCCGGCAGCACCCGCACCACCTTGCCTTTATAGATGTTACCGACGATGCCGCGGCGCGCGGTGCGCTCCAGGTAAACCTCCTGCAGCACGCCGTTTTCCACCAGCGCCACCCGGGTTTCCATTGGCGCCACGTTGATCAATAATTCTTCGCTCACGGGCAGGTCGCTCCCAATGTCATCCCTGTCTGCCAATAGGCGATGCCCGCCCGCTCCAGCAACTCCACCAGGGCCTCCAGAGGCAACCCCACCACATTGCTGTAACTGCCGTGAATGGATTCCACCAGCACAGCCCCCATGCCCTGGATCCCGTAACCACCCGCCTTGTCCTGCGGCTCTCCCGTGTTCCAGTAACCTTCTATCAGCGCGCGATCCAGTTCGCGAAAGCGCACCCGGGTCTCCACTACTTCACTGTACTCGCCCTCGCCCCCGCACAGGCACACCGCGGTGAGCACCGAGTGCTCGCGGCCGGACATCAGGCGCATCATGCGGGTAAAATCGGCGATATCGCGGGGTTTTTCCAGGATTTGGTCGTCCACGACACCAATCGTGTCCGCCCCCAGGGACCAAGCTGCGTCGGCACCAGCGTGCTGCTGTGCCAGCGCGAGACCGGCGCGGGACTTCTCCTGCGCCAGGCGCAGGACGTAGTCCCGCGGCGATTCATCGACACCGCGGCGCTCTTCCACCGAGGTGGCGGCCACCGAAAACGGTACCCCAATCTGCTGCAACAGCTCCGCCCGCCGCGGCGATGCGGAGGCGAGGATCAGGCGCTGTGTAGATTCTGGATCTGGCACGGGTTCTACTTATCGTTATGAATTCGGGCAATGGGTTCGGCTAAAGGCCTGATTATAGCGGCCCCGCTCGAAAAATAACCGCGCCTACGGCGCGACTTAACACTAATTTGCCGACGGCAATCTCGGGCACAGTTAAAAATCGTAGCGAGCGGGTGGCTGGTGGTGGCCGCCGGAGCACAGGAAGCGGAATGTACACTCAGTACATGAGCATTCCGAGCACCGCCGGACGCCGCCAGGCACTCGCGCAGTAGATTTTCAGCGAATCCGCAGTCGCGACGCCATTCCACCCAACCACGGCGTCACCAGTGGCCACAGCAGCGCGGTGGTCAAGGCCGGCCACAGGAACGTGAGCCCCGGCACCGTCTTGCCGGCAAGGCCGTGCACCCAGTTTCCCAGCAACTGGTTGATACCCACCAGCACGAACACCCACATCAGCTGTTGCCCGGGGTTGAACGCGCGAGTGCGGCGATAGGTGAGCAGGCTGAAATAGGCGAGCACCCCCAGGGACAGGGCGTGGGCACCCAGGGTCGATCCTGTGACCAGGTCTTCCAGCAATCCCATCAGCCAGGCAAAACCCACCCCCAGATTTTCCGGCATGCGGGTGGTCCAGAAGATGACCAGCAAGGCACAGAAGGAGGGACGGAACCAGAGCCAATTGGGTGGCAGCGGCATCACCGCCAGCAACAGGGCGACAACAAAGGTCAGCAGGATGAACCAGCGATTGTGGGCTTCCATGGCATTAATCCCGCGCCCCAGGGACGAAGCCCTGTGTCGGGTCAATGTCCTCATTGCCGATTACCGCCAGCACGAAGCGGCTACGGTTCATCAGCCCGCGGGGCTGCACTTCCACATCGGCAAAGGCCTTGCCGGGGTCGCGCTTGACCGCAATCACTTCTCCCACCGGATAACCGGCCGGAAAGCGGCCGCCGAGCCCCGAGCTCAGCAGCAGATCGCCCTCGCGGATATCGCTGGTGTTGGCCAGGTGGCGAAGTTTCAAGCGGTACAGGTCGCCGGTACCCTCGGCCACCGCACGCAGACTGTTGCGCAGCACCTGCACCGGCAGTGCATGGTTGGCATCGGTGATCAGCAGTACACGGCTGGAGAAATCCCCCGCCTCGACCACCTGGCCAAGCAGGCCACTGGCGTCCATGATCGCGGTGCCATCGCGAACACCGTCGCTGCGGCCCTTGTCGATGATCAACACATGTTCGAGGGGATCCGGGGAAACACCTATGACCTGCGCCACCAGCACCCGCTGGTCCACGCTCTCGGCGGAGTTCATCAACTCTTTCAGCTGGGTGTTTTCGGCACGAACCGCGGCGAGCAGCTGGGTCTGCTGCTCCAGCAGCATGACCTGGTGTTTGAGACGGCTGTTTTCTTCCACCAGCTCTTCGCGGGTGCGCAGCTGGTCTTCCGCCCAGTCGCCCACACGGGACGGCGTTCCGGTAATCCAGTAGAAAGGTGCGGCAAGGCTGGAGAGGCGTTCGCGCACGGGGTCCAGCCAATCGGTGTAGAGATTGACCAGAATCAGCGCGGTCGCCACCAGTCCCAGCACCACGATGCGGGATTCCGGCGACGGACCTCGAGTAAATAACGGTTTAATGGGCGGCCCCCATCGACCTGCTCAGCAATGATGTTGTTATTGGCTGTGGCGCTAATTCCATGCGCGGTGATGCGGCGGCACTCCTGCATCCCTGAGCGCCGCCAAAGCAGACAGTAACCAGATCAGTTGGTGACCAGGTACAGGCGGCTCTTGTCCATCATGTCGAGAGCCTTGCCGCCGCCACGGGCGACACAGGTCAGCGGGTCGTCGGCGACGATCACCGGCAGACCGGATTCTTCCATCAGCAGGCGATCCAGGTCGCGCAGCAGCGCACCGCCGCCGGTCAGCACCATACCGCGCTCGGCGATATCGGAAGCCAGCTCGGGGGGAGATTGTTCCAGTGCACTTTTCACCGCCTGCACAATACCGGTGAGCGGCTCCTGCAGCGCTTCGAGGATCTCGTCGCTGTTCAGGGTGAAGCTGCGCGGCACACCCTCGGCCAGGTTGCGGCCGCGCACGTCGATCTCGCGCACTTCGCTGCCGGCGTAGGCACAGCCGATTTCCTCTTTGATGCGCTCGGCAGTGGCATCGCCGATCACGCTGCCGTAGTTGCGGCGCACATAGTTGACGATGGCCTCGTCAAAGCGGTCGCCACCGATACGCACGGAATCGGAGTAGACCACACCATTCAGGGAGATGATCGCGATCTCGGTGGTACCGCCACCGATATCCACCACCATGGAGCCGCTGGCTTCCTCTACCTTCAGACCGGCACCGATGGCCGCGGCCATGGGTTCCTCGATCAGCCATACCTCACGGGCACCGGCGCCGAGGGCCGATTCACGGATCGCGCGGCGCTCGACCTCGGTGGACTGACAGGGCACACACACCAGAACCCGCGGGCTCGGACGCATCCAGCTGTTTTCGTGCACTTTCTTGATAAAGTGCTGCAGCATCTTCTCGGTCACCTGGAAGTCGGCGATGACACCGTCTTTCAGCGGGCGAATGGCGGTGATGTTGCCGGGGGTACGACCCAGCATGCGCTTGGCCTCCACACCCACCGCTTCCACGATTTTGGTGCCGTTGTAGTGGCGGATGGCAACAACAGAGGGTTCGTCGAGCACTACGCCGCGATCGCGCACGTAGATCAGCGTATTGGCAGTACCCAGGTCGATGGAGAGATCACTGGAGAACATGCCCCGCAAACGTTTAAACATGGAATTCGGTTACCTTAAATCTGATGTACAACACCCGAAGCGGAATTGGGTTCAGGTGCCGCAGAGCGCCGACACACGGCCCGATAGCGCTCCCGGCTGGGGAAAGCGTTACAGGGTAGTTAGTCCGCGCAAATTATTCTGTGTTCCGGGCAGCGTTTTCGCCCGATCTCCGTCAAATAAGCCGGCGCCGAGGGGGCACCTGGCCAGAATCGGCAAACTCTAACAATGGCGCGGGTTCAGAGCAAGGCTGAATAATGTCCACATGCCAGAACGAGCAATGCGTCCATATCCAGAGGTGCCGGTACTGGTACAGAACAACTTATGACTACTAATGCGGAGTTTCCCCCGCAAACATGCTAAATTTGCGCCCTTATTTTCCACCGGCCACCCGGCCCACCGGGCACGGCCGCAAGCAAGCCTTTGAGAAGCTGGAGTCTCTATCCCCATGGCCGTGGACGCGCAAACCGTTGAAAAGCTGGCCGAACTGGCCCGCATCGCCATCTCCAAAGAAACCATTGATGAAGTCAGCAGCCGCCTCGGCGACGTACTGCAGCTGGTGGACCAGCTACAGGCGGTGAATACCGATGGCGTGCTGCCCATGGCGCACCCGCTGGACGAGGTGCAGGTGCTGCGCCGCGACCAGGTCACCGAGCCCAATCGCCGTGAGGAATTCCTCGCCCTGGCGCCCCAGACCGAAGCGGGCCTGTACCTGGTACCCAAAGTCATCGACTGACCGGCCAGCCCGCAAGCGACTACAGAATAGACAAGAAACCGGATTTCCCATGCATCAGTTGACCATCGCCGAGATTATCCGCGGCCTGCGCGACAAGCAGTTCTCCAGCGTCGAGATCACCAGCCACCTGCTGGAGCGCATCCAACAGCTGGACAGCCAGTTCAACAGCTTTATCACCGTCACCGGCGAGCAGGCCATCCAGCAGGCCGCCGCCGCCGATGCGCGCCTGGCCCAGGGCGACGCGCCGGCCCTGTGCGGCGTGCCCATCGCCCACAAGGACATTTTCTGCACCCGCGGTGTGCGCACCAGTTGCGGCTCGAAAATGCTCGACAACTTCGTGTCGCCCTACGACGCCACTGTGGTGGAAAACTTCCTGCAGGCGGGCGCCGTCAGCCTCGGCAAAACCAATATGGACGAGTTCGCCATGGGCTCCTCCAACGAATCCAGCTTCTACGGCCCGGTGAAAAACCCCTGGGATGTAACCCGGATTCCCGGCGGCTCCTCCGGCGGTTCCGCCGCGGCGGTGGCCGCACAACTGGTACCGGGCACCACCGCTTCCGACACCGGCGGCTCCATTCGCCAGCCCGCGGCCATGACCGGCACCACCGGCCTGAAACCCACCTACGGCCGCGTGTCCCGCTGGGGCATGATCGCGTTTGCCTCCAGCCTCGACCAGGGCGGCCCCATCGCGCGCACCGCGGAAGATGCCGCGCTGATGCTGTCGGTAATGGCAGGCCCGGACAACAAGGACTCCACCTGCCTGAACCGCCCGGTGCAGGACTACACCGCCAACCTGAACGATTCCATCGCCGGCCTGAAGATCGGCGTGCCCAGCGAATACTTCGGCGAGGGTCTCGACAGCGAGGTTGGCGCACGGGTGCAGGAAGCCTTGCAGGCCTATGAAAAACTCGGCGCGGAACTGGTGGAAATCAGCCTGCCCCACAGCAAGCTGGCGGTACCCGCCTACTACGTGATTGCGCCGGCGGAGGCCTCCGCCAACCTGTCCCGCTTCGACGGCGTGCGCTACGGCTACCGCTGCGAAAATCCGGCGGACCTGCGCGACCTGTACATGCGCTCCCGCGGCGAGGGTTTCGGCGAGGAAGTGAAGCGCCGTATTCTCGTGGGCAGCTACGCCCTGTCCGCCGGCTATTACGATGCCTACTACAACAAGGCCCAGCAGGTGCGCCGCCTGATCAAGCAGGACTTCGTCGACGCCTTCCAGAAGGTCGATGTGATCATGGGCCCCACCGCGCCGAACCCGGCGTTCAAGCTCGGCGAAAAAAATGCCGATCCGGTAGCCATGTACCTGGAAGACATTTACACCATCGCCACCAACCTGGCCGGCCTGCCCGGCATGTCCATCCCCTGCGGTTTCGCCCACGGCCTGCCCGTTGGCCTGCAGATCATTGGCAATTACCTGGACGAGGCGCGCATGCTCAATGTCGCACACCAGTTCCAGCAGGCCAGTGACTGGCACCAGCAAATCGCCCCGGCAGCAAAATAAGGAGACGCGACGTGGAATGGGAAGTCGTCATCGGGTTGGAAGTACACGTACAACTCGCCACCCAATCAAAAATTTTCTCCGGCGCCAGCACCGCGTTTGGTGCCGAGCCCAACACCCAGGCGTGCGCGATTGATCTCGCCATGCCCGGTACCCTGCCGGTCCCCAATGAAGAGGCCTTCCGCTATGCGGTGATGTTCGGTCTCGCGATGAATGCGGAAATCGGCAAGCGCTCGGTATTCGAGCGCAAAAACTATTTCTACCCGGACCTGCCCAAGGGATACCAGACCACCCAGCTGGAACAGCCGATCGTCGGCGCAGGCCAGATCGAAATTCATCTGGAAGACGGCAGCAGCAAGACCGTGCGCCTGCACCACGCACACCTGGAAGAGGACGCAGGAAAATCCCTGCACGAAGACTTCCACGGTATGTCCGGTATCGACCTCAACCGCGCCGGCACCCCGCTGATCGAAATCGTATCCGAGCCGGATATGCGCAGCGCCGCAGAAGCCGTGGCCTACCTGAAAAAGATCCACAGCATCGTCACCTATCTCGGCATTTCCGACGGCGATATGTCCCAGGGTTCACTGCGCTGTGACGCCAACGTTTCCGTGCGCTTGAAAGGCGAGGAAAAGCTCGGCACCCGCGCGGAAATCAAGAACCTGAACTCCTTCCGCTTCATTGAGAAGGCGATCAAGGTGGAAGCCCAGCGCCAAATCGACCTGATCGAGGACGGCGGCAAGGTGGTGCAGGAGACCCGTCTGTACGACGCCGACAAAAACGAAACCCGCTCCATGCGCAGCAAGGAAGTGGCCAACGATTACCGCTACTTCCCCTGTCCGGACCTGTTGCCGGTGGTGCTGTCCGACGAGTACATCGAACAGATTCGCGGCGAGCTGCCGGAGCTTCCGGATGCCAAGCGCGCGCGCTTTGAAAGCGATTACGGCCTCTCGGCCTACGATGCCGACCTGCTGACCCAGGAGCGCGCCACCGCGGATTATTTTGAGCAGGTGGCCGCCAAGTCCGGCGAAGCGAAACTGGCGGCGAACTGGGTGATGGGTGAGCTTGCCGCGCTGCTGAACCGCGAGGAAAAATCCATCGCAAATTCTCCGGTAACGGCCGAGCAACTTGCGGGACTGATCGCGCGCATCAAGGACAACACCATCTCCTCCAAAATCGCCAAACAGGTATTTGAGGCGATGGCGAATGGCGAGGGCGATGCGGATACGGTGATCGAAGCCAAAGGCTTGAAGCAGGTGACCGATACCGGCGCCATCGAAAAGCTGGTGGATGATGTAATCGCCGCAAACGCGGCACAGGTGGAAAACTACCGCAACGCCGATCCCGACAAGCGCCCGAGAATGATGGGGTTCTTTGTGGGCCAGATCATGAAAGCCTCCAAGGGCCAGGCGAACCCGCAGATGATCAACGAGATCCTGCAAAACAAGCTCGACGCCCTGCTCTGATCTGCCTCTGATCTGCCTCTGATCTGCCTCTGATCTGCCTCTGATCT
>NZ_DATCMV010000188.1:0-42325 GCF_036563125.1 Microbulbifer sp. | reverse complement strand
GCGGGTGGCAGATGTTTTTCACTCGGTGGCGGCGCGCTACGATGTGATGAACGATCTGATGTCCGGCGGTATTCACCGCCTGTGGAAGCGTTTCACCATTGAGCTGTCGGCGGCGCGCCCGGGCCAGACGATCCTGGATATCGCCGGGGGCACCGGCGACCTGACGGCGCGGTTTTCCCGCATTGTGGGCCCTACCGGCAAGGTGGTGCTGGCGGATATCAATGCTTCAATGTTGAAGGTGGGGCGCGATCGCCTGCTGGACCGCGGTATTGCCGGCAATGTGGAGACGGTACAGGCGGATGCCCAGTACCTGCCGTTTCCCGACAATACCTTTGACTGCATCACCATTGCCTTTGGTCTGCGCAATGTGACGGATAAAGATCTGGCACTGCGCTCTATGCTGCGGGTGCTGAAGCCCGGCGGCCGCCTGCTGGTGCTGGAGTTTTCCAAGCCGCAGTCGAAGCTGCTGGAAAAGGTCTACGACCAGTATTCTTTCCGCCTGCTGCCGTTTATGGGCAAGCTGGTGGCGGACGATGCGGACAGCTACCGCTATCTCGCTGAGAGCATTCGCATGCACCCGGATCAGGAAACCCTGAAAGACATGATGAGCGACGCCGGCTTTGTGGACTGCGAGTTCCACAATATGACCGGTGGTATTGTGGCTTTGCACAAGGGCATCAAGCCCTAGTTCTTATTGTTATCCGTGGCGGTCCGCATTCTTTAATGCATTCTGTGGCGGTTCGGATGGCGGTACCCCCTCGTGAGACACGCCGTGAACCCATCCCTGGGGGCTCTTCCGCGAGGTCCCTCTCGCGGAAGGTCTCACGAGGGGGTACCGCCACCCGCACCTTCACTTCCGCCCATCTCACACGGACAAGCCTTTTAATAATGACCGATCCCACCTTCCGCGCCGGCTTCGACGCCACCCTGGAATCCGCCATCAACACCGCCCTGCGCTACGACCCGGGCAGCCGCGCGCGCCTGGGTAGACTGGCGGGCAAGGTGCTGGGGGTGAATCTCAGTGCGCCTTCCATGAACCTGTTTCTTGTCATCGATGACGAGGATGAAGGCGGCTATATCGAGGTGCACAGCCGCTGGAGCGGTGAGGTGACCACGGAGCTGTCCGGTTCCGCGCTGGCCTTCCTGCAGCTGCTGAAAAACCGCGATGCCACGCCGGCCAAGCTGGGGGTGACAGTACGCGGTTCCAGTGCGCTGCTGGCGGAACTGCAATCCATCCTGCGGGATCTGGATATCGACTGGGAGGAGCCGCTGGCGAAGCTGATTGGCGATGCGCCGGCGCATCAGCTGGGAACTGGAATGCGCATGGCGGCGAACTGGCTGAAGGGCGCGCTGGGCTCGGCACCAAAAGCGGGTGCTGAGGCGGTGAGTGAGGAGTGGCGGATGACGCCGCCGAAGGCGCAGTTTGAGGCGTTTGCGGAAGATGTGGCCGGTTTTACCCAAGGGGTGGACCGGCTGGAGGCGCGCATTGAAATTCTGCGCCGCAAGATTGAAGGCCGGAACCAGAGCGACGGCGGGGAGAAGTAGAGACGTGCCGATTGCGAGAAGTCTGACCATTGCGCGGGTGTTTCTGCGCTACCGCCTGAATGAGTTGATTCCGGCAGAGCACCAGCCCCTGTGGCTGCGTGCACTGTGGGCGCCGGCGAGGCTGCTGCCGCAGAGCACTAAAGCGAAGAATATCGGCCGCGGTGAGCGGTTGCGTCGTGCGCTGGAGGACCTGGGGCCGATCTATGTGAAGTTCGGCCAGCTGCTGTCCACCCGCCCGGACCTGTTGCCGCCGGATATGGTGCAGGAGCTGAACCAGCTGCAGGACAATGTGCCACCCTTCCCCGCCGACCAGTGCATCGCGCGCATCGAGGCGGCACTGGATGCAACCGTGGACGAGCTGTTCGCGGAATTCGAGCGCGCGCCGCTGGCGTCCGCCTCCGTTGCCCAGGTGCACGCGGCGAGGCTGAAAGGCAAGAACGGCGAACCGGGCCAGGCGGTGGTGGTGAAGGTACTGCGACCGGGCATCGACAAAGTGATCCAGCAGGATCTGGAACTGCTGCACCACATCGCGCGCTGGATAGAGCGCTATTTGCCGGACGGCCGCCGTATGCGCCCGGTGGAGGTGGTTGAAGACTACCGTCACACCATCGAGGGCGAGCTGGACCTGGTGCGCGAGGCGTCCAACGGCTCCGAGCTGAAACGCAATTTTGCCAACTCCCCCCTGCTGTATATTCCCGAGGTCCATTGGGATTACACCCGCGAGAATGTGCTGGTGCTGGAGCGTATCCACGGTATTCCGGTGACGGATCTGGCGCAGCTCAGGGCGCAGAATACCAATATGGAGCTGCTGGCCGAGCGCGGGGTGGAGATCTTCTTCAAGCAGGTGTTCGAGCACAATTTCTTTCACGCAGACATGCACCCGGGGAATATCTTTGTATCCCGCGAGCACCCCGAGCGGCCCAAATATATCGCCATCGACACCGCCATCGTCGGCAGCCTGACCCGCGAGGATCAGTATTATCTGGCGCGTAATTTGCTGGCCATGTTCCGCCGCGATTATCGTATGGTGGCGGAGCTGCACGTGCAGAGCGGCTGGGTGCGCCGGGATACACCGGTCAACGCCTTCGAGGCGGCGATTCGCTCGGTGTGCGAGCCGATCTTCGAGAAACCCCTCGGGGAAATCTCCTTCGCGCGGGTGCTGATCAGCCTGTTCCAGACCGCGCGGCGCTTCGATATGGAGGTTCAGCCGCAGCTGGTGTTGCTGCAGAAGACCCTGTTGAATATCGAAGGATTGGGGCGCCAGCTTTATCCGCAGCTTGATCTGTGGAAGACTGCCCATCCATTTCTGGAACGGTGGATGCGTGAGCGTATTCACCCCAAGACAATCGTCGGTGAAATCCGGCGATATGGCCCGGAGTGGCTGGAAAAATTCCCGCAATTGCCGCAACTGGCGTTTTCCGCACTGGAGCAGGGGCGGGAGCTGGGGCCGCAGCTGCAGCACCTGAGTGAACAGCTGGTGAGCAGCCGGCGCCGTGGGCGGGCGCGCTACGCGCGCATGATTGTCGGTGGCCTGCTGGCGGCGGGCGCCGCGTTACTGGCCTCCCCCGGCCTGCTGGCACAGGTGCCGGCCATGAGCTGGGCATTGGGTGCTGCGGCACTGGCCCTGTTGCTGTGGCCGTGAAGCTTGTTGCCTGAGCAGTTTGTGACGACAAACTGTTAACCAAAGGCGCGACGGCAAAGGCCACAGGGGATGGCGCCGGGTCAGCCTACAATAACGAATGCAGTAAGGACGCGAATCGTGAGTGAAACCGATTTCACCCAAGCGGTCAGCTGGAACAGCGACGGCCTGGTGCCAGCCATAGCCCAGGATGTGAAAACCGGGCGGGTGCTGATGATGGCGTGGATGAATGCCGAGTCCCTGCGACTGACGGTAGAAGAAGGGCGCGCCGTCTACTGGTCGCGCTCTCGCGGCAAGCTGTGGCGCAAGGGCGAGTCCTCCGGGCATGTGCAGCAGGTGCGGGAAATCCGCCTCGACTGCGACGGTGACACCATCGTGCTGCTGGTGGAACAGCTGGGTGGCATAGCCTGTCATACCGGGCGCACCAGCTGCTTTTACCAGGTGCTGGAAAACGGCCAGTGGCAGATCCGCCAGCCGGTGATTACCGACCCGGAAACGATCTACGCCGACAAAAAACAGGCAGAGAAATAGAAGCCGTCATGAGCAATATGCTGATACAACTGGACCGGGTGCTGCGGCTGCGCATGCAGCAGGGGGATGCGGAGGCATCCTATGTGGCGAGCCTGCACCACAAGGGCCTGAACAAGATTCTGGAAAAGGTGGGCGAGGAAGCCACCGAGCTGGTTATTGCCGCCAAGGATGCCGAGGGCAAGGGCAAAGACAGCGACGAGCACAAGGCGCTGATCGGTGAAACCGCCGACCTCTGGTTTCACTCGCTGGTGATGCTCGCACATCTCGGCAGCGACTCCCGCGAGGTACTCGACGAGCTGGGCCGTCGTTTCGGCCTATCCGGGCTGGAAGAAAAGGCTGCGCGCCAGCAGGATTGATCAAAAACCCGCAATGGCGGGATCGACACAAAACCAAGAACATTTTCAGGAGCATTTCACATGGGTATTAGCTGGCAACAATTACTGATCCTGCTGGTCATCGTACTGCTGATCTTCGGCACCAAGCGCCTGCGCAATCTCGGCGGCGACCTCGGTGGTGCTATCAAGGGCTTCAAGAAGGCCATGAAGGAAGAAGAAAAGAAAGGTGAAGACGAGGAGAAAGATCCGGAGCTACTGGGCAAAGACGACAGCGTGAAGCCGCAGCAGAAAACCTCTAGTGAAGAAAAGCAGTCCCAGGACAAATAATCCTCCGCAGGCCACTGAGCGATTGACGCGTGTTTGATATCGGATTTTTTGAACTGCTATTGGTAGGCATCGTCGGCCTCGTGGTCATTGGCCCCGAGCGCCTCCCTGACGCCGTGCGCACCACGGTGCGCTGGTGGACCCAGATCAAGCAGACCCTCGGCAGCGCCCGCGAAGAACTGGAGCGCGAGGTCGGCGCAGATGAGATTCGCCGCGAATTACACAACGAGCGGGTTCTTCGCGAGCTGCGCGAGAGCAAGGAAGAAATGGAGCGCACGTTCAAGGATGCGGAGCGCAAGTTCGAGCAGGATCTGAAGGACGTAGAGCGCCAGGCGGAAGCCCTCAAGCAGGGGGTGGAACCGGCTCCGGTATCCGAACCGGACCCGGAAGCGGACCAGCTGCGTGTTGCGCAGGATTATCTCCCCGAACAGGAAGCCGGCGCGAAGCGCGCCGATGAATACCTGCCGGAAGATGATGAGATCGACGAGGATCTCGAAGACCCGGAATATCCGGAGCACCTTCACGATCACGGCGACCCGGAATTCAACCCCCACCACCCCGACCACTTCAAGTACGAGGACGACGATGCGTGGGCGGAAGTGGACAAGGTCGATCCGGAAACCGCGTCTGGCATTGAGCCCCCCGAAGCTTCGCCTAACAATAAGTCGACACCGGCGGAAGACAAGCCTCAATGAGCGAATTTTCCCGAGTGACCAATAATTTCTCCCGAGTGGCTATCCATGACTGATAGGGAACAACCGTTTATCGAGCACCTGATCGAGCTGCGGGATCGTCTGCTGAAAACCCTGTTGGTTGTGATCGCGATTTTTGCCTGCATGGCGCCGTTTGCCAACGACATCTACGATTTCGTCGCCGACCCGCTGCAGGCGCGGTTGACCGAGGGCGCGGGCATGATTGCCACCGAGGTCACCTCGCCGTTCCTCACCCCGTTCAAAACCACGTTCGTACTGGCGTTTTTCATCGCCATTCCGTTTGTGCTGTTCCAGTTCTGGGCATTTATCGCGCCGGGCCTGTACAAGCACGAAAAACGCTTGATCGCTCCGCTGATGTTTTCCAGCGTGATGTTGTTTTACGCGGGTATGGCATTTGCCTACTACGTGGTATTTCCGCTGATCTTTGAATTTTTTATCAGCTCGGCGGATGCGGATATCAAGGTGATGCCGGATATCCGCAGTTACCTGGATCTCGCACTCAAGCTGTTTTTTGCCTTCGGTTTCGCGTTTGAAATTCCCATTGCCACCATCGTGCTGATCTGGAGTGGTGTGGTATCGGCACAGGACCTGGCGAAAAAACGCCCCTACGTTATCGTCGCCTGTTTCGCCGTCGGCATGCTGCTGACCCCGCCGGACGTGATCTCCCAGACCCTGCTGGCGGTGCCCATGTGGCTGCTGTTCGAGATCGGCGTGTTTTTCGGGCGCTGGATCAAGCGCGGCAAGCGCGAAGAGCTTCCCGAAGAAGAGTCATGATCGTGGTGCGGAATTCTCCGCACCATTTCAACGGCCGTGTTCAGTTCGCCAATATAGCCGCTATGCTGATACAGCCCAGCACACCGAGCGCCAGAGCAAACAGCTGACGGTGCGATTTCCACTGCGGCAATAGCGACAGCAGGGCCAGCGGTGGCAGAAACAGGGCGATGATGCCGAGCAGGGTGGAATCCGCAAAGCAGACCCGCAGCAGGTAAATCCACAGCACGGCACCCAGCACCAGCGTAACTACCAGCGATAAAGCGGCGACAGGTGGCATGGACGACTCCCTGAAAAAATTCCCACTGCTGACAAAATTAGCTCTTTTCCCCCGATTTGGCCGTAACTGGCGCGTGGCTTTGCTCCTGGCCAGTACCCTGCTCGGCGGTTGTGAAACCATCCACTTCTACTCCCAGGCCGCCACCGGCCAGCTCAAGATTCTCGCCGGGCGCAAGCCCATTGACCGCCTGCTGACGGACGAACAGACCGACGCGAAACTCCGCCGGCAATTGCAGTGGGTACGGGCTATCCGCTCCTATGCCGGCGCCGAACTGTACCTGCCGGTGGGCAGTGCCTACAGCGAGTTCACCCAGCTTGAGGGGGAGTACGCGTTGTGGAACCTGGTGGCGGCGCCGGAGTTTTCGTTGTCCCCGAAACGCTGGTGCTACCCGATTGCGGGCTGCGCCAGTTACCGCGGGTATTTCGACAAGGGCGATGCGGAGGTACGGGCCGCGGACCTGCGCGCCAAGGGCTACGATGTGTATCTCGGCCCGGTGCCCGCTTACAGCACGCTGGGCTGGTTTGACGACCCGGTACTATCGAGCTTCGTTGACTGGCAGCCGGACCGCCTGGCGGGCCTGCTGTTTCACGAACTGGCGCACCGCCGGGTGTATATCTCCGGGGATACCCAGTTCAACGAGAGTTTTGCCACCGCGGTGTCGCGCATCGCGCTGCCCGAGTGGCGCCGCCGCCAGGGAATTCCCGCGCCGAAGCTGGAGAGCGTGGCGCAGGCGCAGCGCGTCAACGGGTTGATGGTGAGTGCGCGCAAGCAGCTGCAGGGTATTTACGCCTCGGACCTCGGCGACGATGAAAAGCGCGAGCAAAAGGCACGCACACTCCGTCAGCTGCGCCACTGCTACCGCGAGGCATCCAAGGGCTGGGAGCAGGATGAGCAGTTCACGCGCCTGGTGGAGAAAACCAACAACGCCACCCTGGCGCTGGTGAGCGAGTACCAGTCACAGGTGCCTGCGTTTATGCAGTTGTACAGAGACAGTGGCAGCGACTGGGAGGCGTTTTACACCGCGGTAGAACGGCTGGGCGGCGAACCCAAGGACTCGCGCAAAGCGAGGCTCAAGGAACTGGGTAAGCGAGCGGAGAATGCTGGCATTACTCAAACCTCCAACAAGAAGGTTACCGGGCCGTCGTTACAGAGTGATACCTGCATGTCGGCGGCGAACTGACCGCCGGCCACTGGTAGCTCTACTGGCATGATGGTGCGTGCGCGCCGCAGAAAATACTCGTACAGCGCTTCCGCTTGCTGCGGGCTCGCACCGCGGCTGAAGCTCGGGCGCAATCCCTTCGCGGTATCGGCCACCAGGGTGAACTGGCTCACCACCAGCAAACCACCGCCGGCCTGCTGTACATTCAGGTTCATTTTGCCCTGTTCATCGCTGAAAATGCGGTAGTGCATGACCTTGTGCAGCAGTTTGTCCGCGGTCTCCTCGCTATCGCTCGCCTCTACTCCGAGCAGCAGTAGAATACCGTGGTCGATGGCCCCGACGGATTCACTGTTAACTTCTACTTTTGCGTGTTTTACCCGCTGTATCAGGCCTTTCATCGTAATCCTCCCCTAAACTGCACTGGCACTCTGGAACCCCGACGGCGAATCGCTTAGGGTCTGTGCAGCCGAGTGTAAAGGTTCCTTAAACCGGCATCGACCACTCCGAGAGTAAATAGCAAAACGCCGAAAACCCCCGCACCCCTGGATAAAGACCGGAAGCCTTGCATGAAAAAGACAGTCATCGCCCTGCTTGCCGCCGTTGCGGTCACAGGTGGCATTGCCACCACCTATACCGCCGCCACCGGCAAGGTTGAAGTTGCGTATCCGCAAACCAAGAGCGTCCCACAGACAGACGATTATTTTGGCATCAGCGTGAGCGATCCCTACCGCTGGCTGGAGGATCAGGATTCACAGCCGGTGAAGGACTGGGTGACGGCCCAGAACGAATTCTCGCTCCCCGCGCTCAAGGCGCTGCCGGGCTGGCAGAAAATCAACGATCGCCTCACCGAACTGTGGCAATACGAGCAGTACGGGGTGCCGTACAAAAAGGCCGGACAGGTTTTCTACGAATACAACGACGGCAGCTGGGACCAGAGTGTGTTTTACAGCACCCGGGATATCCATCAGGACGGCGGTGTCGTGCTCGACCCGCGCACCCTGAGCAAGGACGGCACCATCGCCGCGAAGAATTACTCCGTGAGCCCGAATGGCCGCTATCTCGCCTACGGCACCTCCGACGGCGGCACCGACTGGACCGACTACCATGTGCGCGACCTGAAAACCCGCCGCATGATTCCCGATCACCTCACCGGGATCAAATTCAGCGGTGCCAGCTGGGCCAAGGATGAATCCGGTTTTTACTACAGCCGCTATCCCTTCAATGAAGACGGCATTGCAGACGACAGCAAACAGGTGGCGGTGTATTTCCACAAGATTGGCGAGCCCCAGAGTCGCGATCGCCTGGTGTATGAAATTACCGACCACGCCACCCGCAATCCGGAAGCGCAGGTCAGTGACGACGGCAACTACCTGATTTTCGGAATTTTCGACGGTTACGATAGCAATGGCGTTTACTACAAGGACTTGCGCGATGAGAAAGCGCCGGTGGTCAAACTGCTGAATGACTGGGACGCGCTCTACAGCTATCTCGGTAACAACGGCAAAACGTTTTATTTTGAAACCAATGCGGACGCAACCAACGGCAAAATTGTTGCCATCGATCTGGACCAGCCGGAAAAAGCCAACTGGAAAACCCTGGTGCCGGAACAGAAAAATGCGCTGCAGAGTGCCAGCCTGATCGGCGGGCGTTTCGTGTTGCATTACCTGGAAGATGCAAAATCCAAGGTGGTGGTTACCGATCTCAACGGCAAGCAGCAGTACGAACTGCAACTGCCGGGGATGGGCACGGTGGAGGGTTTCTACGGTGAGCCGGATGACAGCGAAACCTACTACGCGTTCAGCAATTTCCTGACGCCACCGAGCATCTATAAGCTGGACGTGGATAGCGGGAAAAGTGAAAAGGTTAAACAGCCGAAGTACCCTGCGGACTTTTCTGATTACACCGTGAGTCAGCACTTTTTCACCAGTAAGGATGGCACCCGTGTGCCGCTGTTCCTGGTGCACAAAAAAGGCCAGAAAAAAGACGGTAACAACCCCACTCTGCTGTACGGGTACGGCGGTTTTAATGCGGCGCAGCTGCCCCAGTTTTACACCCGTTTTGCCGGCTGGCTGGATATGGGGGGAACCCTGGCGATGGTGAACCTGCGCGGCGGCAGTGAGTACGGTGGCGACTGGCACAGGGCCGGCACCAAGTTGCAGAAGCAGAACGTGTTCGATGATTTTATCGGCGCAGCCCAGTGGCTGATTGCTGAAAAAATCACGTCACCGCAAAAGCTCGGCATCATGGGACGCTCCAACGGCGGCCTGCTGGTGGGAGCGACCGAAGTGCAGCGCCCGGACCTGTTCAAGGTGGCACTGCCGATTGTGGGCGTGCTCGATATGCTGCGCTACCACACCGCTTCCGCCAACGCGCGCCAGTGGTCCAGCGACTACGGCCTGTCGGAAAACAAGGACGAGTTTGCTGCGCTCTACGCCTATTCGCCGGTGCACAACACCAGCAAAGGCACCTGCTACCCGGCCACATTGATCACCACCGCGGATCGCGATGATCGCGTAGTTCCATGGCACAGTTACAAATTCGCCGCTGCACTGCAGCGGGACCAGGGCTGTGACAACCCGATCTATCTCGCAGTGGAAACCCGCGCGGGCCACGGTGCGGGCAAGCCAGTGTGGATGCAGGTGGAAGATTTTACCAACCAGTACGCGTTTCTCGCCCATGAACTGGGCCTGGAAATTAAGTAAGCTCGCTATTTAATGGGCGGTATCCACCGCCCTCGCAGTAAAAGAGAGATAACATGCGCGCATTTGTAACCGGCGGCACCGGCTTTCTCGGTGCCAATCTGATCGAACAGTTAGTTGCTGATGGCTGGGAAGTGATCGCCATGCATCGCCCCGGCTCGAACGTCGCGCGCCTGCATCAGCTGGGCGCTACGCCGGTGGCGGCATCGCTGGATGATATCGACTCCCTGCGCGCGGCGCTGCCGAAGGATTTGGACGCGGTGTTCCACCTAGCCGGCAACACCAGTATGTGGCGCGGCGGTGACGCCCAGCAGTGGCAGGACAATGTGGTGGGGTCGGCTAATCTGGCACGGGCGGCGCGCGAGCATTTTGCCGCGCAAACCAAGCCGGGCCGCATGATCGTCACCAGTTCGATCTCCGCGTACGGTTACCAGCAGGGCGTCCTCAGCGAGGAAAGTCCGCAGTGCGCGAACGATCCCAAATATCACTACCACTACTCGAAAATGCACGCGGAAAACGCGGTGCGGGAAGAAATTGCCAAAGGGTTGGACGCGGTTTTCCTGAATCCCTGCGGCATCGTCGGTAAATACGATGTATCCAGCTGGGCCCAGACCTTCTTCATGCTCGCGGAAAACACTCTGCCGGGGGTGCCCCCAGGCGGTGGTTCCTTCTGCTATGCGGGGGCGGTGGCGCGGGCGCATATCAGTGCGTTTGAGCGTGGACGCTGCGGCCAGAACTATATCCTCGGCGGCACCGATGCAAGTTTTCTCGAATTTTTCGGCATCATTGCCCGCTTGGTGGGTGTGCCCGCACCGACGCGCACCACGCCGGCATTTGCCATCCGCGCGATCGCTGCGCTGTCCGGCATTGTGTCCCGTTTCACCGGGCGCGAACCGGCGGTAACACCGCAGAAGGCCGCGATGCTCACCCGGCGCACGGCGGCCGACAGCAGTCTCGCACAGCGCGAACTGGGCTACGGCACCGATTTGAGCCTGGAAGAAATGTTGCGGGAGTCCCGCGATTGGCTGGTGAGCGAGGGGCTGTTGCGCGCACCGGATGGGACTGCGTCGACCGCAGCAAGTACCGGGGTAGAAAGAGAGGTCGAAAGAAAAGCATCGTGAACCGCCGCAATCTCGTATTTGTGCTGGTGTTGACGCTGCTGATCCTGCAGCTGATCCAGCACTATTTCTTCTCCGGCAGCGGGCAATAAACCGGAAATCCCCGCAGAAATAAGCGTTAGCCTGTGACCTGAGCCTAGTCGGCGTCGGTTCACTTGCCGTATTCTTGTGCGATTCGTTCTGGCAACCGCTGACAAGGGAGATGTACTTGTGGATGGACTGAAAGCGCAATTGGAAGAACTCTGGCCTGTGATGATGGGCGTGGGGCTCAACGTGCTCTGGGCACTGCTGGCACTGCTGGTCACCTGGATCGCGGCAAAAATCGTGGCCCGCGGGATCAATCGCCTGGGGGAAAAGGGCATCGACGAGACCCTGATCCCGGTGCTGGAGACCCTCGCGGTGTGGGGCACCTATGTAATCGGCGGCTTGGTGGTGCTGGACATTTTCGGAGCCAATACCACCTCCCTGGTCGCGCTGCTGGGTGCCGCGGGCATCGCCGTTGGCCTCGCCCTGAAAGACACCCTGCAGTGCATTGCCGCCGGTTTTGTGCTGCTGGGGCTGCGCCCTTTCCGGGTGGGTGAGACCATCCAGTTCGGCAGTACCATCGGCACCGTGCGCAAGATCGGCCTGTTTACCACCGAGCTGGACACGCCGGACGGCCTGCGAATTTCCGCCCCCAACGACAAGGTGTGGGGCGAGACCCTGACCAACTTTACCCGCAATGCCAGCCGCCGCATCGAGATCATCGCCAGTATTGCCTACGGCGACGATATCGAAACCGGTATGAACGTGCTGCGTAAGCTGGTGGCGGAAGAGCCGCGCATTCTCGCCGAGCCGGAACCCGCGTACGCGGTACGCGCACTGGCGGACAGTTCGGTGAATCTGCATCTGCGCGCCTGGACCACCACCGACGATTACTGGGACGTGTACTGGTCGCTGATGAAAAAACTCAAGCCGGCACTGGAAGCGGAGGGGCTCACTATTCCGTTCCCGCAGCGCGAGCTGCATATCGTCAATGGCGGCGAGCAGAAACTCGTGGATAAGGCGCGCACCGCAGCGGAAAATCCCTAACAACACAGATCCAATGCCGTCTGCTCAGCTGTTGCATGTATCTGCAGCAGCGGATCGGCTGAAATTGAACACACACATAAATCATTAGAGGCGACTGTTATGCGTAAAGCGCTCCTGAGTCTGGTGATCGCGTCCGTTATTGCGGGCTGTCAGCAGGGTGAAGAACCTAAGAAAGATGCTCAGCTGGAAGCTGGTGCCGTTACCGCGACACAACAAGCGGGTGAAGCGGCTTCTGTTACTGAAGTGGACCAGGAGGCGGAAACCAAGCGCCTCGGTGAATGGTTCGACGCGAAATTCGAGGAAGAGCTGCAGTTCAGCCCGATCCAGCTCAGCTATCTGGGCCGCAAGGAACAGTACGACAAGATCGACGATATGAGCCGCGCCGCCGATGAGCGCAAGCTGGCTTGGAAGGCAAAAACCGTAGAGGAAATGAAGCAGAAGTTCGCCTACGACAAGCTGACCGCCGCCGGCAAGGAATCCTACGACCTGTGGATTTTCCAGTACGAACAGGAAGAAGCCGGCAAGCCCTTCTGGGAGCACAGCTACTTTGCCGGTGAGCTGGGTGGTCCGGAGGACCAGTTCCCCACCTTCCTGATCAACCAGCACAAGGTGGATACCGAGCAGGACATGCGCGATTACATCAGCCGTATCGGCGCTTCCGGTCGCGCACTGGGTCAAATCCTGGAGCGCGCACAGGCATCTGCGGAAAAAGGTATTCGCCCGCCGCGCTTTGCCTATGACCTGGCGATCGAACGCGCGCAGAAAGTCATTTCCGGTAAACCCTTTGGCGATGGCGACGACGCGCCGCTGATGGCGGACGCCAGCAGCAAGATCGACGCGCTGAAGAAAGACGGCAAGATTGACGAGCAGGCCGCGGCGAACCTGCAAAGTGCCGTGGCCGAGGCTCTGAATGGCGAATTCAAGCAGTCCTATGACGCCTATATCGCATGGCTGCAGAAGGACCGCACCAACGCCAGCGAAGAGGCCAAGGGCGCATCCAGCCTGCCGGACGGTGAGGCGTTCTACAACAGCCGCCTTTCCGTTTACACCACCCTGCCGCTGTCCGCCGAGCAAGTGCACCAGATCGGTCTCGACGAGGTGGCGCGCATCCGCAAGGAGATGGAAGGTATCAAGGACCAGGTGGGCTTCAAGGGCAACCTGCAGGAGTTCTTCACCTTCATCCGCACCGACGACCAGTTCTACTACCCGAACACCGATGAAGGTCGCAAAGAGTACCTGGCGGAAACCCAGGGCTTCCTGGATGACGTACAGAATAAACTGCCGGAATTCTTCGGTATCCTGCCGAAGGCGGGCCTGGTGGTGAAGCGCGTGGAGGCCTTCCGTGAGGTACCCGGCGGCGCCCAGCATTATCAGCCCGGTACTCCGGATGGTTCCCGCCCGGGCACCTACTACGTGCACATGTCCGATATGAGTGCGCTGTCCACCACCGATATGGAAACCGTGACTTACCACGAGGGTAACCCCGGCCACCATATGCAGATCTCTATTGCCCAGGAGCTGGAAGGCATTCCGAAGTTCCGCACCCAGGCACATTTCACCCCTTACGTGGAAGGCTGGGCGCTCTACTCCGAAGCGCTGGCCAAGGAGATGGGCCAGTTCCGCGATCCCTACAAGGACTTTGGTCGCCTGACCGCGGAAATGTGGCGCGCCATCCGCCTGGTGGTGGATACCGGTATGCACGCCAAGGGCTGGAGCCAGGAACAGGCGGTGGAATACTTCCTCGACAACTCCGCCATCCCGGAAGGCGCGGTGCGCTCCGAAGTGCGCCGTTACCTGACCCTGCCGGGACAGGCCACTTCCTACAAGATCGGCATGCTGAAGATCCAGGAACTGCGCGCCAAGGCCGAGAAAGAACTGGGCGACCAGTTTGATATCCGCGCTTTCCACGACACCGTACTCGGTGGTGGTGCACTGCCGTTGCCGCTGCTGGAGAAGCGTGTAAACGCGTGGATCGACAGCGTCAAACAGGGCTGAGCCAGGCTTTAGAGCTGAATTAGGCTTTAGGGCTGAACTACGCTTAACAGTCCCGGAGTAAACAGGACGGGCGCAATGCCCAAGCGTATTGAAGGCAGACCTGCTGCGGGGGCCTGGCCGGTACTACTCGGTATCAGGCCCCTTGGCGCGCGACAGATACCGGCGGAAATGCTCGCCGGTATCACCCTCGCGGCACTCGCGATCCCCGAAGTGATGGGCTACGCGAAGATTGCCGGCATGCCCGTGGTCACGGGTATTTACACCCTGATTGTCCCCCTGTTCATTTACGCCCTGCTGGGCGCGTCGCGCCACCTGGTGGTGGGGGCTGATTCAGCCACCGCGGCGATCCTGGCCGCAGGCCTCGCCGGTATCGCGGCAACCTCATCCGCGCACTATGTGGCGCTGGCCGCAGTGACCGCCCTGTTCGCGGCATTTCTGTTACTGGTGGCACGGCTGGTGCGCCTCGGCTTCCTCGCCAACTTTCTCTCGCGCACGGTACTGATCGGTTTTCTATCCGGTGTCGGCATCCAGGTGGCCCTCGGGCAGTTGCCGGCGATGCTCGGGCTGCAGGTAGCGGGTGGCGATGAATGGCAAAAACTCCACGCAGCCGTGCGCAACCTGGACGCGACCAATGTTTACGCCATTGGCATCAGCGCGGCTGCGTTGATGCTGATCCTGTTTTGCAAAAAGCGCTCGCCGCGCATTCCCGGTGCGCTGATCGCGGTGATTGCCGCGACCTGCGCCAGCTGGGCGCTGGACCTGCAGCGACACCTGCCGGTGCTAGGCGAAATCCCCGCCGGCTTTCCGGAATTCGGCCTGCCGCAAATCCACTGGGAGCGGCAGCTGCTGGTGGAGCTTATGCCAACCGCGTTCGCCATCTGTTTCGTGATTCTCGCGCAGAGCGCCGCCACCGCCCGCGCCTACGCCGAGCGCTACAGCGAACGCTTTGACGAGGAGGCGGATCTTGTGGGGCTCAGCGCGGCCAATCTCGGCGCCGCACTCACCGGTACCTTTGTGGTCAACGGCAGCCCCACCAAGAGCCAGATCGTCAACAGTGCTGGCGGTCGCACCCAGCTCAGTATGCTCACCGCCGGGGTGATCGCGCTGCTGGTGCTGCTGTTTCTGACCCGGCCCCTCGGGCATATGCCGGACGCGGTGCTCGCTGCGGTGGTGTTCCTGATAGGCCTGGAGCTGATCGATCTGCGCGGCCTGCAGGAGATTTACCGCACGCGGCCACTGGAGTTCTGGGTTGCGGTAGTGACCATGGCGACGGTGGTTTTGATTGGCGTCGAACAGGGCATCATGCTGGCGCTGGCACTGTCGCTGGTGGTGCATACCCGCCACGGTTACAACCCCACCAATGTCCTGCTGGTGCCGGTTGCCGGGGAGGGCTGGCGCGCGCGGCCCATAGCCAGCGGCATGCAGGCGGTACCCGGGCTGATCATCTACCGCTTCAACCACAGCATGTATTACGCCAACGCGCAGCGGCTCACCGACGAGGTCACGCAACTGGTGGCTGCGGCGGAGCCCCACCTGCGCTGCTTCTGTATTGAACTTTCTGCGGTGGACGATGTGGATTTCACCGCAGCCGAGGCGCTGGCCAAGCTCCATCGCACGCTCTCCGCCCAGGGCATCCGCCTGCTGTTCACCACCGTCATGCTGGGTGAATCCACCCGCGCGCTGGCGCAGGTCTGCGCGCTGGTGGGGGAGGATGCCATTTATCCCGGCCTGAATGCGGTGGTGGCCGCCGCTACAGAAATCTGACCATTGCAGGCCATCGCAGGAGAGCCGCATCGTGAACTATTTCGAAGAATTCAAGATTAAGCCCGGCAGCCGGGTAAAGCTGGCGGCCATCGATGCCTCCTATCATGGGGAGCACAAAAGCCATGAAGCCGCGCTGCCGGTTATCGAAGAATACGCACGCAGGCTGCGCGAACTGCAATACCTGCTGTACGCGGAGCACAAGCGTTCACTGCTGATCTGCCTGCAGGGGCGCGACGCCGCGGGCAAGGATGGCACCATCAACCATGTGCTGGGGGCGATGAACCCGCAGGGCTGCACCGTCACCGGATTCAAGCAGCCGTCCGCGGAAGAGGCCGACCACGATTTTCTGTGGCGGTGCCACAGGGCGGCACCCGCGCGCGGTCACGTGGCGATTTTCAATCGCTCCCACTACGAAGATGTACTGATCCAGCGGGTACACAAGATGGTGCCGGAAAGTGTCTGGTCCGGGCGCTACCAGCACATCAACAACTTTGAACAGCTACTGGCCGACAACAACACCCTGATACTGAAGTTCTATCTACACATCGATGCGGAAGAACAGCTGGAGCGCTTCCGCAAACGCATCGAGGATCCGACCCGACACTGGAAAATCAGTGACAGCGATTACGCGGAAGCCCCCTACTGGAATGAATACACCGCGGCGTTTGAAGATGTGCTGGATAAGTGCAGTACCAGCCAGGCGCCCTGGTTCGTGATACCGGCGAACCACAAGTGGTTCCGCAACCTGGCGATTTCCCACATCGTGGTGCGCGCGCTGGAGTCGTTAAATATGGAATTCCCGGAGCCAACGGTAGATATCGACAGCATCCGCAAAAAATATCATGCCCTCGATCGGGCCGAGGTGCGGCAGGGAATGATTACCCAGGAAGAAGGGAAAAATAGCGAGTTGAAACAAAACAAGAAAAATAAAAAATAATCGGCGCGGGCTTTACTGGCCCGCGCCAATCTGCGGCTTCTGATCAGAAAGCCACGCGACGGTAACGGCGGTAGTCCGGCGACCAGAAATTTTTCTCGATCAGTTTAACCAGCTTGTCTTCACAGATGCCCGGGGCGACGCCGTCCGCCTGCGCCTGTTTGGCTACGGCCATGGCGATGGCCTTGCCCACTTCGCGGATTTGCGACAGCGGCGGCAACAGCGCACCGCTGCCGTCTTTCACCACCGGCGCGTTTTCCGCCAGCGCGTTGGACGCCGCCATCAGCATGTTTTCCGTCACCCGCGTGGCACCGCCGGCGATGACGCCGAGACCGATGCCCGGGAAGATATACACGTTGTTGCACTGGGCGATCGCGTACTGTTCGCCGTTCAGCTCCACCGGGCTGAACGGACTGCCGGTGGCGACCATCGCCTCGCCGTTGGTCCACTCCAGCACTTCCTGTGGCGTGGCTTCCGCGCGGGACGTGGGGTTGGACAGCGGCATCACCAACGGGCGCTTGCAGCCCTTGTGCAGGGCCTCGATCACCGGCTGGGTGAACAGGCTGCCCTGGCCGGACACGCCGATGAGGATGGTGGGTTTCACCTGTTCGATCAACGCCTGCAGGTCCCATTCAGACGCCTGGGGATATTTTTCCGGGCTCTGGGCCAGCTTCTGCTGGAAGTCGTGCAGGTTTTTCATGTCACTGGTGACCAGGCCGTAGCGGTCGAACATGAAAATGCGCTGGCGCGCTTTCTCTTCCGACAGGCCGTCGTTCACCATCCCCGCCACCACCTGCTCGGCGATGCCGCAGCCGGCGGAACCGGCACCCACCACCAGCACCTTCTGCTTGGACAGCGCCTCATCCTTGGCCTTGCAGGCCGCGAGCATGGTGCCGAGTGCCACCGCGGCGGTACCCTGGATGTCGTCGTTGAAGCAGCACACCTTGTCGCGGTAGCGGTTCAGCAGCGGCATGGCGTTGGTCTGGGCGAAGTCCTCGAACTGGATCAGTACCTTGGGCCAGCGGCGTTTGACCGCGGCGATGAACTGATCCAGGAATTCATCGTACTCCTCTTGGGAAATACGCTCGTTGCGCCAGCCCATGTACATGGGGTCGTTCAGCAGGGTGCGGTTGTTGGTGCCCACATCCAGCATCACCGGCAATGTATAGGCCGGGCTGATGCCGCCGCAGGCGGTGTACAGGGAGAGCTTGCCGATGGGGATACCCATACCGCCGATGCCCTGGTCGCCGAGGCCGAGGATACGCTCACCGTCGGTGACCACGATGACTTTTACGTTCTCCTTGGTGGCGCTGCGCAGGATGTCGTCCATGTGCTCGCGATCTGGGTAGGACACGAACAGCCCGCGGTGGTTGCGGTAGATATTGGAGAACTCTTCACAGGCTGCCCCCACGGTGGGGGTGTAGATGATCGGCAGCATCTCTTCGATGTGCTGCTCGATCAGGTGGAAGAACAGCGTCTCGTTGTCGTCCTGAATCGCACGCAGGTAAATATGGCGCTCCAGATCCGTGCGGCACTGCTGGTACTGGTGGTAGGCCCGGCGCACCTGTTCCTTGATGCTTTCCACATTGTTCGGCAACAGACCGATCAGGTTGAACTCAATGCGCTCTTGCAGGCTGAAGGCACTGCCCTTGTTGAGCAGCGGGATTTCCAGCAGTGAAGGACCGGCGTGGGGAATGTACAGCGGACGTTTATCTTTCTGACTCATAAATCTTTTCTGGTCGGTAAATTACCGCGATTCAGGTGCGGACGCGAAAAATCAGCGTAGCGGATTTGGCCGCAGATTTTACGCGCACTTGACCAGATATGCCGCAGTGGATTGCAAATGCCAACATTTGTCCGGGCTTTCCGCGATTTATGGCAGATGATCACTGGATGAAGACGCTGTCCGCTGATTAAATCTGCGCTTGGATTTTTTAACGCGAGTCAGTGAGAAAAAGACCGATGTTCACTTACCAGGTAGAACCCCGCTTCAGCGAAACCGACGCCCTCGGGCATATCAACAACACCGTGGTACCGGTGTGGTTCGAGCAGGGGCGCACACCCATCTTCCAGCTGTTCAACCCGGACCTGTCGCTGAACCAGTGGAACCTGATCCTGAAAAAGATGGAGGTGGATTTCGTGGCGCAGATCTACCTCTATTCCCCGGTGGAAATCCGCACCACCCTGAAGGCGGTGGGTAACTCCTCGTTTACCCTGCATCAGGAAGTCTGGCAAAAAGAGCAGCTGGTCGCCCAGGGGGACTGCGTGATGGTGCATTTCGATTACGAGAAACAGGCCTCGGCGCCTATCCCGGCGGCGGTCAGGGAGAAGCTGCAGCAGCACATGGCCTAATAAAAAGCCGGCAGTGTTGCCGGCTTTCGCTGCGAAATTGTTAGTGGATCTGGATACGGTGACTGACGGGCTCCTTTGGTTCAACCTTGGGAACCGTCAGCGTCAGCACGCCGTCCTTGAAGGTCGCGTCGATATCTTCCTCCCTGATGTCCCCACCCAGATTGAAGCTGCGGGTAAATTTGCCGTAGCGGCGCTCCTGCCGCAGCACCTTGCCGCCCTCTTCCTCGCCTTCGGAAATTTTCTGGTGCACTTCGGCCTCGATGGTCAGCACGCCATTTTCCAGCGTGACCTCCAGATCCTCCTTGCGAATCCCGGGCATTTCCGCGCTGATCTCGTAAGTGTCCTTGCGCTCGTGAATATCCACCCGCGGGGCGAAAAAGCCGCTGCGGGATTCACCGCTGAGCTGCCCGGTGTTAAAAAATTGCTCTACGAAGTCATCGAAATTGAGCATGGTGTCTCTGGGAACCAGTTTCATGATGCTCACCTCCCCTCCATTCGGCAGTGGTCACCGGCGCAAGCGCAGCCGGTGTCTGGCAAAAATTATAGGGAGGAGGTTGTGGATCGGTAGCGGAAGGGTGACCGGGAGCGGGCCTGCGGGCCTCTGCTTAGTCGCTCACCACCTGGTTGCGACCGCTTTTCTTGGCGCGGTACATACGGGAGTCTGCTTCCGCCAGCATCTGGCCCTGGGTAGTCGTCGCGGGGTTGTCCTGGGCGACGCCAAAACTGATGGAAATGGTCACCGGCTCCGCATAGGTGGCGCTCAGCGCCTCCACTTTCTCGCGCAGTTTTTCCGCGAGGATACTGCCGCCGGCCACATCGGTATTTGGCAGCAGGATCAGAAATTCCTCGCCACCCCAGCGCGCGACCACATCGTCCGCACGGGTATTGTCGCGTAGTATCCGCGCCACATCCTGCAGCACGCGATCACCAAAACTGTGCCCGAAGGTATCGTTGATGGCCTTGAAGCTGTCGAGATCGCCGATCAGCACCGTGTAGCGCCCGGCCAGGTCGGCGTTGCGTCTCTCCATCTCGCTGATGGCCTTGTAGGCCTCGCGGCGGTTGGCGAGGCCGGTGAGGGCATCGGTGCAGGCGTGGTTTTCCAGTTCCGCGGTCAGTTTATGCAGCATCTGCTGGGTCTGGTGGCGACTGCTGTCGAGGATTGCGGTGAGCGCGGTGAGCGCACCGAAGATGGCGATAAAGCGCGCGCGGTGGCCGGTGTCATACTGCGCCAGCAGTCCGGGGAAATCCGGGTAGAACAGGATCAGTGCGGTGGCACCGCCGACAAATCCGAGGGTCACCGTGCCCCACTTGTAGCCGTACAGGTTGATGAACCCCGGCACCAGCATCACCGCCCACATCAGGCCGGTATTGTTCACGCCACCGGAGAGCAGCAGGTAGAAGTAGAGCACCAGCAGTAACGCGCCCACCAATACCGGTGTCTTGCGGCTGGGGCCGGCGATATTGACCCCGATATACGCCCCCAGGATTACCGCGGTCACCGCGAACAGTGTGCCGGCGAGAAACAGGTCTGCCGCCATCAGCGCGATCACGCCCATGGCGCCGGTAATCGCCAGCGCAAAAATCAGCATATATCCGGATGCCTGGATGCGGCGGCGCAGCTCAAGGCCCATTACCTGGGCGATGGGGTCGCCGAATTCAGTGCCGTGTTGTTGGCTGCGGATAGGGGGCTTTGCAGTGGTTTCCATTTGCTCTGGTCTTGTTCGCATTGTCATCGCGGCCAGATCCCTCGGCCGTCATACCCTGAGCTTTGGACAAGCGTCCGAAGCCGAAGGACTATAGTAATGGCGAACAGCACTGGCGCGGAGACCGGCATGGGACAGCTGCGATTGATTTGTGACGACATTCTCACTATCGAGGCGGATGCCCTCGTATGCCCGGCGCACAAGCACCTGATTCGCGGGCGAGGACTGTCCGCACAGGTCTACGATCGCGCCGGTGCGGCCCTGGTAAGTGAGTGCTCGCAGCTGCCGGAGTGCGCGGTGGGTGAAGCGCGTATCACCAGCGCGCCCGATCTACCGGTGCATTACCTGCTGCACACGGTGACCCCCCAGTGGAGCAGCGGCGACCAGTGGGGAGCGCTCGCGGTGGCGCAACTGCGCCAGTGCTACGAAAGCGTGCTCGCGCTGGCCGCGGAGCGCGGCCTCAGGCGGTTGCTGTTTCCGGCGCTGGGTGCGGGGACCAACCGCTTCCCCCACGAGATCGCCGCCCATCAGGGGCTAGAGGTCTTGCATGGCGCGCAGGACAGATTCCCGATGATTACGGTATGCCTGCGCAGCGAGGCGGCGCTGGGGACATGGCGCAAAGTGGAGCGACGTTTTTTCGACGAGACATAACCTCGGGTGAACCCCATGAAAATTTCCCCCCGGCAAAAATTGCTGCACGAACACCGCCCGGAAAATATCGCCCGGCGCCTCGACCAGCCGCCGCGGCCGGAGCGCATGTCGGATCTGGTGCTCGGCGCCATCGACGGTTGCATTACCACCTTCGCAATCGTCTCCGGTGCCTTTGGCGCGGGATTTTCGCCGCTGGTGGTGTTGGTGATGGGGGTGGCCAACCTGCTGGCGGACGGTGTCAGTATGGCGGTGAGTAATTACGAGGCGGTCAATGCCCAGCAGCGTTTTGCCGAACACGCGCGCCGCACGGAGGAGCAGCATATCCGCCTGGTCCCCGAGGGCGAGCGCGAGGAAATTCGGCAAATTTTCGCCGGCAAGGGATTCAGCGGCGAAAACCTGGAGCATATCGTCGACACGGTGACCGCAGACCGCACCCTGTGGGTAGATACCATGCTGAGTGAAGAATACGGGCTCAGCCTCATCGACCCCAACCCGCTGGCCTCCGCATGGTGGACCTTTGTGGCCTTCGTGCTGGTGGGCCTGATACCGCTGTTGCCATTTTTCTTTAACGGGGAAAACTTTACACAGAAATTTGCCATCAGCACCGCGCTTGCCGGGCTGGTATTTTTCTCCATCGGCCTGCTGAAAGGCTGGGTATTCCAGAGTTCACTGTGGCGTGCGGGATTGGGCACATTTTTGTTGGGAAGTACCGCGGCCGGAATCGCCTTCGCGGTGGGTTACCTACTTCAGGGAATGTTCGGGGTTGCCTGATATCCCGGCGTTTGCAAGCAGGTAAATGCTGCCTTTTTGTCCAGCAATAAATTCAGCCGAACAGCTCCTGCAATCCCTTGAAAACATACACGCTGCTAACCACGAGAACCACTGCGCTGCCAATGCGTTTGAAGTGGTGGTCGTGCAGTTTTTCCACCACAATTTTTCCCAGGGCGTTGCCAAGAATTGCCGCGGGAATTACCGCAACAATCAGCCACTGCGGCAGCGAAACTGACAGATTCAAAAACATCGCGTAGTAGCCGAGCTTGATCACATGCCCCAGGGTTTGCGTGATCGCCTTGGTGCCCAGAATCTGGTGTCGCGTCAGCGAACTTTTTACATAGAACAGATCCAGTATCGGCCCGGAAACTCCCGCCAGCATCTGTGCCCCAGTTACCAGAATTCCCGCCAGAAACGCCACCGGCTTTTGCCGGATATCCAGCGCAAACTTTTTTGGAATTGCCAGTGCCAAAAACGGGAAACTGCCGATCAGCAGAAACATGACTCCCTTGCTGGGCACAAACGTCAGCATCAGAAACAGTAACAGGATTAGCAGGGCACCGGCGGTATAGGGTAACAACACGTCCCATTGCACATGTCGCCGGTGCAGCCATACCCGAGAACCGTTGGATGCGGTCTGGCTAACGCCGTGCAAAACCATCGCCGCCGGTACCGACAGGAAAAAACCGAAGATCCCCATCAGGATGGATCCGCCAGCCATGCTGAGCACCCCGGAGATCAGGCTGGTGATCAAGGTGGCCAGAACGAGCAGGAAATAAGTCATCGGCAGGGAATTTGAATAGGTCGGGATAATCGCGACAGTATCGCTTGGTCAGAAAATTTCAAAGCCGGTAGATCCGCAGATTTTCAGCCCAGGGGTGAAAGGCCGAACGCCCTTCCGGCAGGTGCTCGTGAATGCCCAACACGAGCGCGGCGCCGGGGTTCATTGCCGCCTGCAGGTGCTCAAGGGTGCTGCGTTGCAGTGCCGTACTGAAATAGGTAAAGGCCAGGTTGCGGCAAAGTACCAGGTCAAACGGTCCGTTGGGTACGCTGGTGCGAAGATCCTCAACCCTGAATTCGACGTGGCGTCGGATATTCTGGTTGAGGCGACAGTATCCATCCTGAACCGATAAAACCGTGTCCTGCCACTCGGTGGGCATATCTCTGAACATACGCGAGGGATAACAGGCTTCCTGGCCGCGACGGCACAGGTTTGCATCGGCATCGGAGGCGACGATATTTATCTGCAGATCGGGAAATGCAGCGCACAGATGCAGTTCCCATATGATCGCCAGAGTGTATGGTTCTTCCCCGGCACCGGCCCCCGCACACCAGATGTTCAGGCAGTCGGCACCGCGGGTGCGCGCGCGCTGTGCCAGCTCCGGCAGCACCGTCGCCGCCAGGTAGTCAAACACAGCCCGGTCGCGGTAAAAGCGGGAAATACTCACCCGGCTTAACGCATCCAGGGTTTGCCATTCGTGCGGATGCGTATCGAGGTAACGGCGGTAGGCAGTCAGGTCTTCGATACCGAGTTGATTGATGCGTCGAAAAAGGCGCTTGCAGACCTGATTGCGAACGCCGTCATAACCCCGCCTGCGCAGACGCAGTTCGGGTAGAGCCCATTGCAAAAACTCCGCGCACTGCTGTTTACGGGTGGGATGCTGGGGTGTTTGCTGATCGGGATCGACAGGTTGCCCCATTATCTCCGGGTATCCACTCAGCGCGCCTCGTTGACGTCGTCTTCGGTTACCAGCAGCACATTTCCCCCCCAGGTATTTGAAATAAAGGCAATAATCGCCGCGATCTCGCGGTCGGTCAGGAAATCCAGTGAGGGCATCAGGGGTTCTTCACTGCCATCGTTTTGTTGGCCTGTGCGTCCGTGCAATATGGTGCTGATCAGCAAAGGTTTGTTCGCCAGCAACCCGGGATCGCGCAAAGACGGGTAGAGCGCTTCCTCGCCGTAGCCATCGATCTGGTGACACTTTATGCAATTGTCGGCAAAGGCCAGCGCGCCCAGCGCGACCAGGTTGCGGGTCTCCTGTTCCGTTGCCATCGTACCCAGGGAGACTGCAGCCAACAGCGCGCCGATAGAAATTCTGAAACTCATACACTGGATCCTGTTGCCGAAAAAGCGATGCACTTATGCTACCTTGATTGCCCTCGAGCGGGATATAGCTCCGAGGGCCATTGGCTTTCCCGCCCAAGAACTTTTATCAAGAACCAGGAATAGTTGCAGCATGAAACTTTTTGGCAGCTTTACTTCACCCTACGTACGTCACTGCCGTATTGCCCTGATGCAATCCGGTCTCGACTGGGAAATGGTGGAGTTGGATATCCACACCAGCAAGGACCCGGGCACGCCCACCCTGCGAGTCCCTTTTTTGGAGGACGGATCCCTGAAGCTGACGGATTCCACGCCGATCGTGAAATATGTGCGTGAGAAAGCTGGTCAGGTATTTATTCCGGATGTAAGAGACCTCGACCGCTACTGTCTTGCCAACACCCTGCTGGATGCGGCAATCAATCTCTTCCTGCTTGAGCGCAGCGGCCTCGATATCGAGTCGAATGTGTACACCCGTCGTCAGCAGCAACGCATAGAACTGGTTCTCAGCGAGCTGGATTCGGCACCACTGCCGACATCGGGACAATTGAGTGATGCCGATTACCGTGTGGCCGTTGCCGCCGCCTGGGGCCAGTTCCGCAAGCGCTTCTCGATTGCCGCGCACCCAAACCTGCAACGCCTGTTGGAAATTGCCGGAGAAGATTCGATTTTTGTGGCGACCGCACCACCAACGGTGTAGTTGCTACTCAGGTCAGGGCCGATTAATTTTGAATGCAAAAAACGGGACGTTCGTTCCGTTATTTTATTTGCCGAAGAATCAATTCTTTGCGCGCGAGGTAGTCGATCAACGACCCTGACTTTACTGATTTTTCTAGCTCTAGTGCTTTTTGTTGCGAAAATACATGGGGAGCTTGCCGGTAGACTTTGCGATCTGAATGTATTCCAATCAATTCGTTCGCAGGGGAAAGCTGCTTCATCCTTTTGCGTTCAACGCGATGATTTCGCCAATCCAATCTAGATGTATGGATTTTGCTCCACAAAACAATAAACGCTAATTGGAGAGAGAAAATGAAAGTCCAACAAATAGTTACTTCGCTGTCCCTCGTCGCACTGGCCGGTAGCCTGGGAATGCCCGCATTTGCGCAGACCAGCGGCGATGACAATCGAGTGATGGAAGAAGTGGTTACCGTGGGTTCCAGAACCAAACCCCGTTCCGTGACAGAATCCCCGGTGCCTGTGGATGTGCTCAACGTAAATGACCTGGCCAAATCGGGCAGCAGCGATATGCTCGACTTGCTGAAGGGCTCTGTTCCTTCCTTTAACGTCCACGACCAACCGATTAGCGATGCGGCCTCGATGATCCGTCCGGTTAACATGCGCGGCCTGTCATCGGATTCCACTCTGGTACTGCTGAATGGCAAGCGTCGTCACCGTGCCTCGGTCATTGCGTTCCAGGGCGGCGGTCTGAATGATGGCGCCCAGGGTCCGGATATCTCCGTGATTCCCAGCATCGCGCTCAAGCAGGTTGAAGTGCTGCGCGACGGTGCGGCGGCCCAGTACGGTTCGGACGCCATTGCCGGGGTGATGAACTTTGTACTGAAGGACGATGCCGAGGGTGGTTCTCTGCAAGTCAAAAGCGGCGAGTTTTTTGAGGGCGACGGCCAGACTACCATCATGGCGGGCAACTACGGTATGCCCATGACCGATTCCGGCTTCCTCAATTTAAGCTTCCAGATGAAGAATGCCGACGACACCTCTCGCTCGGTTCAGCGCCCCGATGCACAGGCAATGATCGATGCCGGCAATACTTCAGTGCCGGTACCGGCACAAATCTGGGGTTCGCCCAAGATTGAAGATGACCTGACCCTGTTTGGAAATTTCGGTATCGATCTGAAAGATGGCACCGAAATTTATGCGTTCGGTAACTATTCCAACCGCATGGTGGACGGCGGATTCTATTACCGCAACCCGAATGGCCGTGACGGCGTCTACACCACTGGCGATGTGCGACTGGTCGGTGCACTGGATGGCAATGCGGCGAGTTGCGATGCCTACCGCACAACGCCACTGGCGGATGGTTCCGATATGGTGACGTCGGGATTGATGGCCGACGATAACTGCTTCGTCTTCAACAAAATGATCCCCGGCGGTTATACCCCCCGCTTTATCGGTGACATTACCGATACCTCCATTACTGCGGGTCGCCGCGGTGAGCTGACCGACGGCTACCTCAAGGGGTGGAATTTTGATCTGAGCGCCTCCGTGGGGCGCAACGAGGCGGACTTTGGCCTGAACAACACCATCAACCCGTCCTTTGGCCCGGACAGCAAGCGCGATTTTGATACCGGTGCTTACATCCAGTTGGAAAAAACCCTGAACGCCGATCTGCAAAAGCAGTTCGATACCCTGAGCCTGGCGATGGGTGCCGAGTGGCGTGAAGAGTCGTTCCAGATTGTCGCCGGTGAAGGCATGTCCTGGCAGGTAGGACCGCTGGCCGAGCAGGGCTTCAATATCGGCTCCCACGGTTTTGCCGGTTTCTCGATTGATTCTGCCGGTACCGCAGAGCGCCGCAACTACGCGCTGTATGTGGACGTCGAGAACCAGTTGACCGATGACCTGCTGGTGGGCGGTGCGTTGCGCTATGAAGACTTCGATACCTTCGGCGATACCGCAAACTACAAACTGGTATTTAACTGGCAGTTGAGCGAGAACATCGCCTGGCGCGGCTCCCACAGCACCGGTTTCCGTGCACCCACCATGGGCCAGGCCTCTGTGGTCAATACCCAGACCTCCATCGTGGGCGGCCAGTTGACCCAGGCGCAAACCCTGCCGGCGACCAAGCTGGGTGAAGCAGAATTGATGCCTGAAGAGTCGGTTAACTTTGCCACCGGTCTGGTCATTTCTGCCGGTGCTGTTGATCTGACCGTGGATGCCTATTACATCGAAGTGGAAGATCGCATTGCGCTGACCGATAACGCCGCACCCACCGACGCCCAGCGCGCGGCGATGGCGCTTGCCGGTGTGCCCAACCCGGAATTGATCGGGCAGATCAACTATTTTGCCAATGATTTCGATACCGAAACCACCGGGCTAGATGTGGTGGCGACTTACGGTGCCGAGCTGCTGGGCGGTGCCACCGATTTCAGCCTGGCTTACAACTGGACCAAGACCGAAGTAAATGGCGGTGACGCCACCTGTGGTGGTGCCTTTGTGAATAATCAGGGCGAGATCTGTAAAGCGGTCCGTCTGGAGCGCGGCCTGCCAGAACATCGTGCTTCATTCACCGTGTCGCAAAACTGGGACAAGCTCAGCGCCTTCGTGCGCACCAACTTCTACGGTGAGTATGTAGGGGTTCACGCCGACTGGTTTGGCGAGCAACTGGATCCCGAGTTCACCGTGGATATGGAGGTTTCCTACCAGGCCTCAGAAGCGATTGCCCTGACCGCCGGTGCGTCCAACCTGTTTGACAACATGGGTGGCAAGATCGATGGTTCCATCGTCGGTGAAGCGGACAATGTGCTGGGTGGCCAGTACTACGAAACCTCGCCCTACGGCATCGCTGGAGGCTTCTATTACCTGAAAGCGAGTTATGAGTTCTAAAACATTTCCCTGTCTTCCAGGTTAAAAATAAGCGCCCTTAGGGGCGCTTATTTTCTGGAGTCCGCAATTGTCCGTGGCATTTAATAGGCGCATGGTGCTTCGGAAAATACACGAGCATTGGCCGACCGATGCCGGCACTGGTTCCGGTAAACACCGCGAGTGTTCTACTCCTTGCCACGACAACACCACTAAGTTTACAAACTTTTGGAAACTCACTAATCTCCGGCCGGAGTTTGGCAGTTTGCTATCTCAGCGGCATTGTGCGGTTTACGTGTCGACCGGATTGGTTGTCCCATTGGTCGTCGACGGAAATGCTACACACAACAATAATTTTAAGGGGAAAACGACATGCGCAATTCTTTACGCGGTGTCTTTATGGCTTTATCGATTCTGATCGCTGCTCCAGTTGCTCATGCTGAGGGGGGATTTTTTATCGGTGGCCAGAGCGGTCGGATCAACTTGTCTGATTCAGGTTTTTCCGACGAAAACACCGATATCCAGGCGTTCGGCTTGGGCTACCGTTGGCAGGCTGGCCGGATTGTGCAGGTCGGCTTTGAAGTGGGCAGCGGCAAGCTGGGTACGTTAAAGGATGAATATGCGTACTCATCTTTTGATTATGAATATTCGGCGCGTTCTACCGTCAAGACCTCTTACGTCTACGCGGGTGCCAATGCGCGATTCCAGTTTGGGGCGGAAAGCCGCTGGTTTGCTATTACGCGCCTTGGATACATGGGGTACGAGGAGCGGCTGAACTTCAACTATGAGGAGTATGATGCGTGGTACGACACGTACTACAGCTATAGTGAGTCTGGTAAGGATAGTGGCGGCGGAGTTTATTTCGGTGTTGGCATTGGCGTAGACATTACGCGAAACCTGAATATCAATCTGCAACACAGCGGTTATGCGTATTCCCCCTCGATCGACGACGGCTACGACGATGGTTTCTACACGGCAAGTAGCACCGCTCTCGGTTTGGAAGTGCGCTTTTGATTCCCGATTCACCACAAAGGTCGGAAGCAGAGGGATGCCACGTATAATTGAATAGCGAACAGTGCAAATAAAAAAGGGCCCGCAAGGGCCCTTTTTATTTTTCCGAAGAATTACTTCTTCGCACGCTTGCGCATGTTTTCCTGCAGGATCTTCTTGCGCAGACGGATGTGGTTCGGGGTCACTTCCACCAGCTCGTCGTCCTCGATGAACTCCAGCGCCTGCTCCAGGGTGTGGCGGATCGGCGGGGTCAGGGTCAGGGCCTCGTCGGTGCCGGCGGCACGGATGTTGGTCAGCTGCTTGGCCTTGGTGGGGTTCACCACCAGGTCATTGCCGCGGGAGTGGATACCCACGATCTGGCCTTCGTAGATTTCCTCACCGTGGCCCAGGAACAGACGACCGCGGTCCTGTAGTGCGAACAGGCCGTAGGCCAGGGTCTTGCCCTTCACCATGGATACCAGCACGCCGTTGATGCGCTTGCCCACTTCGCCGGCTTTGACCGGGCCGTAGTGGTCGAAGATGCTGGTCATGATGCCGGAACCGCTGGTCAGGGTCAGGAACTGGTTGCGGAAACCGATCAGGCCGCGAGACGGCACGATGAAGGTCAGGCGCACACGGCCCTTGCCGTCCGGCTCCATGTTGGTCAGGTCCGCTTTGCGCAGGCCCAGTTCTTCCATGATGGAACCCTGGTGCTGCTCTTCCACGTCGATTACGACCTGCTCATAGGGCTCCTGGATTTCGCCGTCGACGATCTTCTGTACCACTTCCGGGCGGGATACACCCAGCTCGAAGCCTTCGCGGCGCATGTTCTCGATCAGTACCGACAGGTGCAGTTCACCGCGGCCGGAGACCTTGAACTTGTCCGGGGTCTCGCCCTGTTCCACGCGCAGTGCCACGTTGTGGATAAGTTCCTGGTCCAGGCGCTCCTTGATGTTGCGGCTGGTGACGTACTTGCCGTCCTGGCCGGCAAACGGGGAGTCGTTCACCTGGAAGGTCATGCTCACGGTGGGCTCGTCCACGGTCAGCGCCGGCAGTGCTTCCGGGTTATCCGGGTGGCACAGGGTGTCGGAAATGTTCAGCTCGCCCACACCGGTGATACACACGATGTCGCCGGCGCTGGCCTGTTCCACTTCCACGCGCTCAAGGCCCAGGTAACCCATGACCTGCAGTACCTTGGCTTTGCGGGATTTGCCTTCGCGGTCGAGGATCACCACCTGCTGGTTCGGCTTCAGGGTGCCGCGCTTGATGCGGCCGACGCCGATAACGCCCACGTAGCTGTTGTAGTCCAGCGCGGAGATCTGCATCTGGAACGGGCCGTTCAGGTCCACCTGTGGCGGGGAAACCTTGTCGACAATCATCTGGAACAGCGGCGTCATATCTTCCGCCATGTCGGTGTAGTCGAGACCGGCGATGCCGTTCAGGGCAGATGCGTAGATGACCGGGAAGTCCAGCTGCTCGTCGGTGGCACCGAGGCTGTCGAACAGGTCGAATACCTGGTCCATAACCCAGTCAGGGCGCGCGCCCGGACGGTCAACCTTGTTGATGACCACGATCGGGTTCAGGCCCTGTTCGAACGCCTTCTGGGTTACGAAACGGGTCTGCGGCATGGGGCCGTCTACCGCGTCCACCAGCAGCAGTACGGAGTCCACCATGGACAGTACGCGCTCTACCTCACCGCCGAAGTCGGCGTGTCCGGGGGTGTCGACGATGTTGATGCGGTAGTCGTTCCAGCGGATGGCGGTGTTCTTCGCCAGAATGGTGATGCCGCGCTCTTTTTCCTGGTCATTGGAGTCCATCACCCGCTCGGAGTCGGCGCTGCGGCGGTCCAGGGTACCGGACTGGGACAGCAGTTTGTCCACCAGGGTGGTCTTGCCGTGGTCAACGTGGGCGATGATCGCGATATTGCGAAGGTTATCTATCACTGGGGGAACTCTCGAAAGTAGTCGGATGCCTTGCGCGGCAGGCTATCTGGGCGCCGGCGGATGAAATTGGGGGCGCATTATAGAGGGGATATGTGTCAATTGGCAGTGCTTGTTGGGTAAAAATTAGCCGGGTCCAATTGTGACTGTTTTTGCCTCTTTGGTTTTGTCTTGCCGTGCGCTGCGCCGCCGGTGCCCGGCGCTCGGTTTACTGCCGCCGCGCGAGCCACGCCAGTGCACCGTGCGCGGCGCTGCGACCGCTGGCGAAACAGGCAGTGAGCAGGTAGCCGCCAGTGGGGGCTTCCCAGTCGAGCATCTCGCCGGCACAGAACACCCCGGGCAATGCTTTCAGCATCAGGTCCTGGTCCAGCGCCTCGAACGGCACGCCGCCGGCGCTGCTGATGGCTTCCTCCAGCGGGCGTGTGCGCACCAGGGGAATCGGCAGGGCCTTGATCCAGGGCGCCAGTTGCGCGGGCTGGTCAAAGGCCTCGCGGGGTGCCAGTTCCCGCAGCAGCGCCGCCTTGACGCCGGTCAGCCCGGCCTGGCGGTGCAGGTGTTTGGCGAGGGACTGCTTGCCGCGCGCCTTGGCCAGCGCGGTTGCGAGCTTCTCCAGGGGAATCTGTGGCAGCAGGTCCAGCAGTACCCTGGCCTCACCCCGCTGTTCGATGCACTGGCGGATGGGGGCGGACAGGGCGTAGACCAGGCTGCCCTCAACGCCGCCCTCGGTGAGCACGAACTCGCCGGTGCGCGGCGGCTGCCCGTCCACACTTAGAGCCACGTTTTTCAGCGGGGCACCGGCGAATTTTTGCTTCAAATGCTCGCTCCAGGCCGCCACCTCGAATCCGCAGTTGCTCGGCCGGAGCGGCGCCAGCTCCACGCCACGGGCCTCCAGCAGTGCGCTCCAGCGGCCGTCCGAGCCCAGCCGCGGCCAGCTACCGCCGCCGAGGGCCAGCAGTACCGCACCCGCCTCGACCAACTGTTCCCCTTCCGCACTCGCCACGCGCAGAGCGCCGTCTTCACTCCAGCCCAGCCAGCGGTGGCGGGTGTGGATAACTACCCCCTGCTCACGCAGGCGCCTCAGCCAGGCGCGCAGCAGCGGCGCAGCCTTCATATCTGTGGGAAACACTCTTCCAGAGGTGCCAACGAAGGTTTCGATACCGAGACTGTGGATCCAGTCGCGCAGTGCATCCGCATCGAACTCTTGCAGCAGGCGGGCAATCTCCGCGCGGCGTTCGCCATAGCGCGACAGGAACGCATCTTTGGGTTCGGAGTGGGTGATGTTCATGCCGCCCACCCCGGCCAGCAGGAACTTCCGCCCCACCGACGGCATGGCGTCGTACAGGTCGACCCGCGCGCCGCCGGCGGCCAGCACCTCCGCTGCCATCAATCCAGCGGGACCGCCGCCGAATACGGCCACGCGCGGCGCGGCAGATGAGCTGGAATCTGGTGTGGGTTGGGGCGCGGAATCAGACATTGGCAAACCACTGGCGGAAATGGCGCATTCTAATCGAGACCGCTCGGTTTGGTATTCACGGGCGCGGAAGCTACAAACTGTTACATTCGGTCCCGCCGGTCACACTTCCAGGCGCGTTACAGTCCCACATTAACGATTTATGTCGGCAGACGAGAATAGGTCTGGGGCCGCGAGCAGTGGAAAAGGAAGCCGCAGACCAAGGAAGCCTCACCATGCTGACCTTCGATGACGGCACGTCGAACCACGCCAAACACGAATTATTGATTCCGTTTGTCGAGAGAGAAACTGTTGCTGGCGCGTCCGCGCCACACTTCTTTGGCCCGGGTTTTCCCGGGCTTTTTTTACCGCACCTGAACAGGAAATTGAACTAGCGGCGATTCGGCCAGCGCAGTATGGCGCGGGTGCCGCCGAGGTTCGGCGACTGGTCCAGACGCAGCTCGCCCTCGTGCCACATCATCACCTTTTTCACGATATACAGGCCGAGGCCGTAGCCCTGGTCGTCGGTAGCGGAACGGGTGAAGGCATCGGTCAGTTCCAGTGCATCGCCGCCGAGCCCGGGGCCGTTGTCTTCCACCGACAGCACACAGTAGTCAGCGTCAAACTCAAAGCGCACATCCACGCGATCGCGGGCATATTTACTGGCATTCACCACCAGGTTCTGCAATGCGATGGTCAGGGAATCCGGCTCCAGCCAGGCTTCACTGTCCGGGAAGTAATAGGCGATTTCCAGCTGCGGGCACTGGGTTTCCAGTTGCGAACCGAGCTCCGCGAACAGGGTTTCCAGTGCACATGGCTTGCGGGTTAGGAACTGCTCGTGTACTTCCACGCGGGCGAAACTGAGGTACTTCTCCACCAGCTGTTCGATATCGCGGGTCGCGCGATCGATGACTCTCGCACTTTCACAATCACTGGCCACCAGCGCCTGCTGGAATTTGATCCGTGCCAGTGGCATGCGGATTTCGTGCGCGATGGTACGGGCCAGATCCTGGTTCATCTGGAAGTGGCCGGTGACGATATTGGCCATGCGGCGAAAAGTTTCCGCCAGCGGAAAAATGGTGGAGCGGCGGCTGAAAGGCTCGGGAATATTGAACGGCTTCTTGCTGAAACGGATCGCCTGATTCTGCAGCTGATTGAGATCGCGGAACATGGGCCAGGTCAGCAGCGCCAGCATCACCAGCATGGCGCCGATAAACAGCAGCCGCCACTGGGTGACACTTTCCGCGGGCTGGTGGGGGAAAGGTCCGATTTGAAGAATCGAATTGCCGTTGCGGTGGTAAAACAGAATCTGGTTGTTGCCTGTATCCAGCCCCACCACCTCACCCGCATCGAGGCGCGCGATCAAGTCCTCGGAAAAGTGGATCGCATCCAAGGAGTAGCTTTGTGCGATGGGTGCGTCGCCGCGTTCCAGTGCCTCGGCCAGCTGGGCCGCGCTGATGGTGTATTCATTGGGTGCTGCGGAATAGAAATTGTAGAGTGCGGCTACCGAGGAATAGACCACCACCAGCGCCAGCGCCAGCAGGCCGACGAGACGCAACATCTGCAGGCGCATCAATGGCTACCGTGGGCCGCATTCAGCGAATAACCACGTCCGCGGATGGACTGAATGGCAACGCCGTCGGCAATGGCGTCGAGCTTTTTGCGCAGCCGGCTCACGCGCATGTCGATCACCCGGTCGAGTCCGTCAAACTCGCGCCCGATCACGCGCCGGAACAGGTATTCGCGGCTAAGCAGGCGCGCCGGCTGTTCGGTGAAAATTTGCAGCAGATCGAATTCGTTGGTGGTGAGTGCCAGCGAGGTATCGTGTACATATGCCTGGCGGCTTACCAGGTCGATGGTCAGCGGCCCAAACGAAATACTGGCAGTAGGCGTTGTGGAATTGCCGACGCCGCGCAGCTGTGCTTCGATTTTTGCCCACAGCAGATGGGGGTCTACCGGTTTTACCAGGTAATCGTTGGCCCCGAGTTTCAGTCCGGTCACCTGGTCCTCCACCGAACTGAGCGCACTCAGGAAAATCAGCGGGCAGTTGAGCTGGTTGCGGAATTGCTCGAGCAGTTGAAAACCGCTGGCGTCCGGCAGCACCACATCGGCAATGATCAGATCGTAATCCCGGTGGCGAATGGCCTTCATAAACTCGCTGCCATTGGCCGCATACGCCACGCTGCATCCGCGTTCTTCCAGAAAGCGTATGATCAAAGGCGCCAACTGTTCATCGTCTTCCAACAACAGAATCCGATAACCAGCGGAAAAATTCGCGTTGTGTATACCTTCTTGCCATTTGGCATTGCTTACAGCAGTCATAGCAATCCCCAGCCATAGCGGCGTCGGTGTCGTTTGGGCTGATATTGAGCAACCTTGAGAACGGCGGAGGCGACGCGCTCGCCACTTTCGCCCTCGGTTACTGTGAATTGGGTGTCGTGATCCGCGTGGATATAGACCTCCAGATTTTTTTCGGTTTTGCCGGAGAAGCAGCGGATCAAGCCCTTGCCGATAATCGACAGGCAATAGCGTTCGCTGTCGTCCGCAGTGAATCTCACTTTTACCGATACGCTGCAGCTGGATTCGTCTTCACTGACCGCGCACAGGCTCGGTGTCAGCTGCAGGTCCGCCGCCTTGGCCGGGATCGCCAGCAAGGCGCAAAGAAATAACAGGAAGCGCTGCGTCATTGCCCACTACCAATGGAGTACTGGATGCCGGCGAACCAACTCAGGGTTTCCGATGTATCCATGATTAGCGGGAGACGACCCTCCATATCGAACTGGGTGTATTTCGCGCCGAGCCTTACATCCAAATGGGCCGAGAGCGGGTAGGAAAAATGCAGGCGCGCGTAGCGATCGACAACGTCCCCAGGCGGGTAATAGCGGGCGTAGGAGCGCGCCATCAGTCCGGCCTCTTCCTCGGTCACGTGATAGTAGTAGCGCACCAGGTCTTCATCTTTTTGCACCGCGCCGAGGCTGTAACCCAAGGTGCCGCCGAACAGCGGGAACTGCTTGTCCAGGCTCAGGTGCGTCTCACTGCCGTAGTGCACCGCGGTAATGTCGTGAAACGAGGCCAGGGAGAGGTCTGTGTATTTGCCCACCAGCGTGATGCTGGGACCGGCGACAACGGAAATATCCCGTTCGATTGCCTGCCCCGCACCACCGATATGGGTGAGAAACGCGTTCAGGGAACCCATGGTCATGGTGGAGCTGTCGATGTGGTAAAAGAGCCCGTCCTCGTTTGGCTGCGCCACCAGGTCCACATAAACATTGCGCTGTTCGAGCAGGCTATAGCCGACCGTCAGGTTGCTGATAAAAAAGCGGTCGCCGTAGTAGGAAAAAGAGGGGAGGAACGATGTTTCGCCATCGCCTTTACCCGCGATAGGGTTTTTTAAGACGCCGCGGCCAGCCGCGAAGCTGAGCTTCCATTCGGGCGCCCGCACCTCAGTGGCCAGCGCGCGGAGCGGGCTGACAGCTACTAGCAAGCAGAAAAGCGTACACCTGAACATCTTGTTTTTTTGATATTAGACGTCTGTTCGAAATTTAGACGCTTTGTAACACAGGGTATCGGGCGTATCTATCGCACTGATACAAATCCGAACAAACTGTTACAAAGCCGTCTTCTTAAGAATCAGCGTCGGAATTTTCCACTATGTTCCGCACATTCTGCTGTTTTTAATGATCGTTCGTCTTGTAAATTTCTTTAGAGAATTGTTTTCCTGCAATTCTTGCTTAGAAGAATATTTTTTCGCCACCCAGCGGTCACATATGCCTATGCAATGCCTACAAACTGTTACATGAAAACGTTGGTCCTCTGGACTACGGTCATGTTTTTATCGAGTCCTCGGACACTCTCACCAAAATTTGCTCGAGTACGAATAATTCAATCTCTGGGAAGAAGTATCCATGGCCGTAACAATAAATGGCTTTCCCGGGACCCCGAGCCAGCTGACATCGGCGGTTCGCAAGGCTCTGTTCACTTCCGCAGCGGTAACGGCAATGACCGTAGGCGCTCCTGGCTACGCTGCAGCGACAGCTGGCGATAGCGTGCTGTGCAGAAGTTCTTTCGTTGCAACCATCAATTACGACGTGACCGATTCGCCCGCGCATGATCGCATTTCGGAAGGTGCCGATGGCCTCACGTACAGATACTACGAAGGCGGGAAGCGTGGTTAGGTCTGTATTTACCACTGTTGCCTTGCTGGTCTCCAGCCCGGCGTTGTGCCTCGACTGGCAGCGCCCGGATTGCACTGAATACGCCAATTTCAATGAATGTCGCAATGCGGAGAGCAACAACTACCGCATGCAAAAACAACAGGAGTTTCGCGAAAAAGGCCTGTCGTTCTGGTACTACGAACGACCGGACTATTCCGACAACAAAAAAATCAAGCAGGCACTGGAAGACAAAGTGGAAGGGGCGTTGTTCTTCTCTTTCACCGTAAAGCGCGACGGTAGCGTCGCCGATGTTGCGCTGAAAAGTAAAACCAGTAATGAAGTGGCGGTGTTCGCCGCGCCGATTCTGGCGGCGATGAAAAACTGGCAGTTCGTGCCGTCCGAAAATGACTGGCCGAACCAGGAGTGGCGTTACCAGTTCTTCTTCAAGCAGGAAGACTGTGACGCGGAAACCAGTGAAGCCGAAGCTTGTACAGAAGCAGGAAAAGCCGCGTCAGCGGAGTGAAGCAGTTACTCTCTTGATCGAGTAAGCCCGCGGTGAATAGCCGCGAACCCCCGTAAGGCCCGGACTTGTGTCCGGGCCTTTTTGTTTGTACCGGTGAGCGGGAAATACCTGGGCGGCACTAATTTCGGTTTGGCCAGCGCAGCGTGGCGCGGGTGCCACCGAGATTGGGTGACTGATCCAGCCGCAGCTCGCCCTCATGCCACATCATTACTTTTTTGACGATGTACAATCCGAGACCGTAGCCCTGCTGGTCTGTGGCCGAGCGGGTAAACGCATCGGTGAGCTCGAGCGCATCGCCCCCGGACAGTGCCTGCTGGAACTTAATGCGTGCCAGCGGCGTACGGATTTCGTGGGCGATGGTGCGCGCCAGATCCTGATGCATCTCGAAATGGCCGGTGACGATATTGGCCATGCGGCGAAAGGTTTCCGCCAATGGGTAAATGGTGGAGCGGGGATTGAATCGTTCGGGGATCTGGAACGGCTTTTTACTGAAGCGGATCGCCTGCTTCTGCAGGCGGTTCAGGTCGCGAAACATCGGCCAGATCAACAGCAGCAATACCACCAGCATTGCGCCAATAAACAGCATGCGCCACTGGGTGACGCTCTGTTCCGGCTGGTGGGGGAAGGGACCGATTTCCAGCAAGTTGCTGCCATTGCGGTGATAAAAAAGGATCTGCCCGTCGCCACTGTCGAGGCCCACTACTTCACCGGCGGCAAGTCGCTGCTGCAGTGGCTCGGAAAAATGAATGGCATCGGTGGCGTAACTTTGCGCGATGGGCGCATCGCCGCGCTCCAGGGCAGCGGCAAGCTGTGCCGCACTGATGGTGTACTCGTGCGGTGCGGGCGATTAGAGGTTGTAAAGTGCCGCTACCGAGGAGTAGACCACCACTAGTGCCAGCGCCAGCACACTGACCAGGCGCAACATCTGCAGGCGCATCAGTAGTTTCCGCTAGTGGCGTTCAGCGAGTAACCGCGGCCGCGAATGGAGTGAATCACAACGCCATCACCGACACCATCACCAACGGCATCGAGCTTTTTACGCAGGCGGCTGATGCGCACGTCGATCACCCGGTCCTGGCCATCGAACTCGCGCCCGACCATTCTGCGAAACAGGTATTCGCGGCTCAGCAGGCGCGTCGGTTGCTCGGCAAATATATGCAGCAGATCGAATTCCGTGGTGGTAAGTGCAAGTTCGTTGTGCCCGACTTTCACCTGGCGCGTGACCAGGTCAATGGTCAGCGGACCAAAGCAAATACTGGCATGCGCTGGCGGAAGTGTTCTGTGGGCGCGCAGGCTCGCTTCGATTTTCGCCCACAGCAGATGAGGGTCTACCGGCTTTACCAGGTAATCGTTGGCTCCCAGTTTCAGGCCGGTCACCTGATCCTCCACGGAACTGAGTGCACTCAGGAAAATCAGCGAACAGTTTATCTGCCGACGGAACTGATCCAGCAATTTGAAGCCGCTGGCATCGGGCAGCACGACATCGGAGATGATCAGATCGTAGTGGCGGTGGTGAATGGCTTTCATGAAATCATTGCCATTCGCCGCATGGAAAACGCTGCATTGCCGCTCCAGCAGGAATTGTACAATCAGCGACGCGAGTTGCTCATCGTCTTCCAGCAGCAGAATTCGATACTTAATCTCGGGGCTGCTGGCCTGATGTTGCAGCGACGAACTCATAACAGTCCCCAGCCGTAACGACGCCGGTGACGTTTCGGCTGATAGTGGGCGATCTTTAGAGTTGCCGCGGCAACGTCCTGGCCCTTGGCGCTGCCACCGGTGCTGGCACTGGAACTCGCGGAAACCTGAAAACGAATATCCCTGTCGCTATTGATATACACCTCGAGATCGCGGATTCCACCGTGGAAGCAGCGAACCAGCCCCTTGCTATCGACGGAGAGGCAATAATGCCGTTCGTCGTCCGCTTCGAAATCAACATTGACGGAAATGCTGCAGCGACTCTCGCTTTCGTCCACCGCACACACCGTCGGTGTCAGGTGTAAATCCGCGGCCGCCGCAACCCCGGGAAGCACTCCCAGGACAAATAACAGGATTTTCGGTTTCATCGATTGCTACCAATGCGGTATTGCAAACCGGCGAACCAATCCAGTGTTTCGCGATTTTCTATAAACAGGGGATTGCGGCCAGCGAGATCAAACTGGTTGTATCGCGCGGTCAGGCGCAAATCCAAATGCTTGCTTAGCGGGTAGCTAAAATGGATCCGTGCGTATTGGTCAATGGCGTCGTCGGCGGGAAACAGCGCGGTATATCGCCGCTGATAGATGCCCGCCTCCGATGGTGTGAACTGGTAGTAATAGCGCACCAGTTCCATATCTTTCTTGATCGCGCCGATTCCGAAACCGAATGCGCCGCCGGCCAGTGAAAACTGTTTGTCGAAACTCAGATGGGTTTCGCTGCCGTGGTGTACATCGGAGATGTCTTCCAGCCAGGAAAACGAGACATCAACAAACCTGGTAACCAGGGTGAAACTGGGGCCGCCGAGGACAGAAATTTTGCGCTCGGTTTCCGCGACACCCGGCTCTTCCAGTTTGACGGCGAAATTGGACACGGCGGCCGTGGCCGCGGTGTCGTTGTCCAGGTTGTGGTAGAGCCCATCTTCATTGGGGCGGGCGATCAGGTCGAGGTAGAAATTCTTCTCTTCCAGCAGGCTGTAACCCAGTGTCAGGTTGCTGACAAAGAAGCGTTCGCCGTAATAACTGAACGAGGGCAGGAAATAGGTCTCGCCGTCCGGTTTGCCGACAATGGGGTTTTCCAGGAAACCGTAACCGCTTGCGAGGCTGACTTCCCATTCAGAAACATTCACCTTGCCGATTTCGGTTGCCGGCGCGGATTGGGCCCAGCTGGATACGGGCAGTCCCAGCAGGATTATTAACGTAATTCGAAACATCGGGCGCGCGTATAATTATTGCTGTTTGTATTTTGAGCGAATTGTACCAATTTGTAACATAGTCCTGTCGGGCACTCCAGTGACCTCCGGACATATTTGAAAAGCGTAACAAACTGTTACAAAGCGACGCTGGGCAGCCAATTTGTCGAAATTTGTTTTTTGCTGCAGGCATACATCCAGTTTCCCGCCATTTGTGGATGTCGGGTCAATCTCGTAGGCTCCAGTCGCGTCGGGCAGTTTCAGAAGTTACTGCCGGGAAGGTAGCTAAATTTTGTTAATGAAGGGGGCATACAGCCCGCGAATTGGGGGCCTAACCACTCGGGCCACACTGACTCCATCACGCAGTCAAGCGCGCTGACGTTTTGCTGCCGTTGGTAGGCGTCCAGCAACCCGGCATAGGTGCGGTAGCGCTGCACAATCTTGCGCACGTAGTCGAAAGGCTCGCGGCCGCGCGCGTATCCATACCGTGCCTTCGAGTAGTATTTTTTTTCCGAAAGCAGCAGCATCGCGTTTTCCACATTGCCGAACCAGACCTTGCGGTCCCACCCCATCTCTTCCGCCAGGTCCTTGGCATCGTAGACATGCCCCAATCCGGCGTTGTAGGAGGCGAGGGTAAACCACATCATGTTCTCCGGGCTGATGTCCTTGTCCTCAAATTTGCGGTGTAGCCACTCCAGGTATTTCAGCCCCGCGCGTACACTGGTTTCCGGGTCGAACAGGTTTTTTTCCCCTATTTGTTTGCCGGTGTCCGGCATAACCTGCATCAGGCCGCGAGCGCCGACCCAGGACTTTGCTTTGGCGTTAAACGTACTCTCCTGAAACATCTGCGCAACGATCAGTCGCCAATCAAAGTCATACTGCTTGGCATATTTCTTCACGAGATTGTCGTAGGGCGAAATTTCACCTTTCTGACTCAGGGCCTTTATTTCTTGGCGGGTTCGTTTGGGCTCGTCGAAATATTTGTGAAACAGGGTGTTGCGCAGCTCGACGATCTTTGGATCGTTGAAGAATTGGTTTACGGCCTGAAGCAGCTGCGGGTTGTTCTCCCGCACCATCCACGCATAGGGGTTATCGTCCACATGTAGATCAAATAGATTGATGATGTCGTCACGCCAATGGTGTTCCAGCCTTACCGTGACATCATCGGCGATGGTCAGGTCATACTTCCCGTCGGCAACGCGATCGAGAATTTGCGGGATGGTCAGCTCCTCGGGAACCAGTTCGATTTTTATCTCCAGTTCCTTCAGCTCAGGATGCTCCTTGAGTAGCTCCATGACAAATTCATACTGACTGCTGGAGCGCAGCAGGTGGATGGTTCTTCCATGCAGGTCTTCCAGTTTTTCAATCTTGTCGCCGGGGCGGCCGACCAGACCTACGGTTTCTTTCATATAGGCGGGGCCAAAGTCCATCCCTGCTTGATCCCTGGCTTTTGTGGCGGATACGAGGCTGGCTGCTACATCGGCATCGCCGTCGCGCACCATGCTGAAGATCTCTCTGTGCGTAGGCGCCACAATAATCTCCAGGCGCACGTCGAGCGACTTGGCAAATTTATTCAGAAGCTCGAATTCAAAACCCATTACGCGCCCTTTCCACATGAAGTAGGTGCCGGGATGGTTGCGGGTTACCGCGCGCAGGACACCTCGCTCCTTGATCTTGTCCAGGTCATCGAGGTGACGCGTGTATGGATTGGTGAGCTTGATTTTGCGGATCGCGTCGTTCACGGCCTTTTCTAGTTGCGGGGAATTTTTGCGGAACCCAATCGCCAGAGGGTCCTCTCGCTCGAAGACGACATTTTTCTTTAGGTTGTCGCGAAATTGGCTGACGAGAGCGAAAATTTGCTCATCGATAATGGTGAAATCGATATGCCCCAGTGATACGTCCAGGGCCAGCTCGACATAATTTTTCTCAACGACCCTGAGGTTCAGGCCCGGGTGCTGTTTGGCAAATTCTCGGCCTCGGGTTTCGAACACCGTGCCCTTGGTGACGGTCATGGTCCGCCCCTTGAGCGTTTCACCCGCTTTTACTTCCGGCGTGTCTTTTCGAGAAACCAGCGTATCGTGGGTTTTGCCGATGGGAACGGAAAAATCGATAAGCATGGCGCGCTCCTGGGTGGGTACCAGGCTGTTGGCGATGATATCCCCCTTGCCTTCCAGAAGAAGAGGGATCAGCTGATCGAAGTTCTCCGTAAAGAGTACTACGGGTTCGAGACCGACGATTTCCGCCTTTTGCTTTGCCAGCTCGATTTCAATGTCCTGCTGCGTGGCGGCGCGGTGCAGTGAGTCTGTATTGGCGATATCGACCAGAATGCGCAGTTTGCCGCGCCTTCTGATCGCGTCCAGGTCACCCTTCTCGATGTAGTTGTTATAG